>DATAHD010000182.1:0-6721 GCA_036263395.1 Rhizomicrobium sp.
GACCGGTTCTGGAAGGCGAGAGGGATGGCGCGGCCGAGGGTGGCGCTTCCCGCGTTTCTGCACGCGACGTTGGTACCCCTCTATCTAAAGCGCATGACGCGGCGGTGGTTCGATCCGTTCCATCATTCGCCGGAGGTGCCGCTGCCGCGCCGGCAGATGGCGCTGCTCGGTGCGTCTGTGCGTGGGCGTATCTAGGCTATTCGGCGGCCTCTTTCGTTGGATTGAGCCAGCTTTGCAAGTCGGCGATCGCGCGGTGCGCCATCGTGCGCTTGCGATCTTTGCCGCGGACTTTCGTGCCGGGCGCGAAATCGGGGAAGAGGCCGAAGTTCACGTTCATGGGTTGAAAGGTTTTTGCATCCGCGCCGCCGGTGATGTGCGCCAGTAGTGCTCCAAATGCCGTCGTTGCCGGCGGCGGGACGATGATTTCGCCGAGCGCTTCCGCAGCAGCGAAGCGGCCGGCAAGCAAACCGATCGCAGCGCTTTCGACATAGCCTTCGACGCCGGTGACCTGTCCTGCAAAGCGCATTTGCGGACGCGCTTTCAAACGCAGTGAGCGATCGAGCAGGCGCGGCGAGTTGATGAAAGTGTTGCGGTGCAGGCCGCCGAGGCGCGCGAAGCTGGCGTTCTGCAGACCGGGGATCATCTTGAAGATGCACGTCTGCTCGCCGTGCTTCAACTTGGTCTGGAAGCCGACCATGTTCCACAGGGTGCCGAGCGCATTGTCCTGGCGCAGCTGCACCACCGCGTAAGGACGCTCGGTTTTGCGCGGATCCTGCAGACCGACGGGCTTCATCGGGCCGAAGCGCAAAGTCTCGGGACCGCGCGACGCCATCACTTCGATGGGCAGGCAGCCTTCGAAATAGGGCGTCGACTTCTCCCACTCCTTGAAGTCGGTCTTTTCGCCGGAAAGAAGCGCGGCGATGAACGCCTCGTACTCTTCGCGGTTCATCGGGCAGTTCACGTAGTCGGCGCCGTCGCCCTTGTCGTAGCGCGACTGCATCCAGCAGATGTCGAAGTCGATGCTCTCGCGATGCACGATGGGGGCGATGGCGTCGAAGAAGGAAAGCGACTCCTCGCCCGTCAGCGTTCGAACCGCTTCTGCTAGCGAAGGAGAGGTGAGGGGGCCGGTCGCTACGATGACGGATTTCCAGTCGTCCGGCGGTAGACCGGAAACCTCCTCGCGACGGATTTCGACGTTGGGGTGCGATTCGAGTTCGCGGGTGACGGTTTCGGAAAACGGCACGCGGTCGACGGCGAGTGCGCCGCCGGCGGGGAGGCGATGGGCGTCGGCGGTGCGCATGATGAGCGAGCCGGCGCGGCGCATCTCCTCATGCAGGAGGCCGACGGCGTTGTTCTCCCAATCGTCGGAGCGGAAGGAGTTGGAGCAGACGAGCTCGGCAAGGCGATCGGTGAGGTGGGCCTCGGTACCGCGCACAGGGCGCATCTCGTGCAGGACCACCTGTGTGCCGCGGGTTGCCGCTTGCCAGGCGGCCTCGCTGCCGGCCATGCCGCCGCCGATGATGTGGATCGTGTTGCTCATCAATGCTCTTCTGGTTTAACGCGCTGACAGATAATGGATTTTCGCGAAAAGTGCATTCGAACCGCACTTTTCGAGGGGAAAGGGGCTTTCGCGTTTTTGCCGATCCGGGCGTCCGCCGGTGGTCTCCATAAGACAAGACCCGCTTCGGTTTTTGAGGGCCAGCGCGGGTCTTGCGTTCGGCAAGTTACACAGCAGGCCCCAGCAAGGCCGTATCCGGCCAACCCATAAGCACGTTCACTCCCTTCCACGGTTCTGCGTCTTTGCGAATAGCGCGTTTTGCATTGGAGCACCTCGGCGCTTCCCGAGCCCAACCGCCGTTGCATCGCATCGGCATCGGAGTCACGCGGACCGCGCTCCGTTTTTCCCTGTATGTCGCCCGCGGCGCGTCTAATTCATCGTCACTCACTCTCGGTTTCGAGCAAGAGAAATAAGCGAAGTAAAGGATTAAATCAAGAACAAAATATAGGAATATAAGTAAGTCGCGGGTTGATTATTTTGAAGTGCTCTCTGAGATTGACATCAAGGCATCAAATGAGTGATGCTTTGATGTATGCGTACTACCATCACTCTCGACCCCGACAATGTTGCCCGGCTGGAGAAGCTTCAGAAGGAGCGGGACCTCACGTTCAAAGAGGCGGTGAACGAGGTCATTCGTCAGGGACTCAACGAAGCGGACAGGCCATTTCGTCCTCAGCCCTTCAAGACACGAGTTCTAGATGCTGGCGAACCAAAATTTAGAACGCCGGAAGAATTGAAAGAACTGATCTACCAAATTCAGGAAGAAGAAGATCTGCGGAAGGTGGGCATGCTGCGTGATCCTGATTGACACCAACATCCTTATTGAAGCCGGCCTTCTTAGAGCAAAGTCACACGTTCAGGCTCGCACTTGGCTTGATGAACAATTCTCAAATGGCGTGCGTGTCGGTTTGCCTTGGCACAGTATTCTGGGATTCGTGCGCCTCGCCACGAACCGCAACGCATTTCATACGGGGCTTAGTATTTCAGATGCGTGGCAAATAGCTCGCGATTGGCTCAACGCACCGACCGCTTGGATTCCGCAACCCTCTGCGCGTCACGCCGACGTCATCGACGATTTGATCGCGTCGGCCAATGTCGGAACGAAGGACGTAATGGATTTGCATCTCGCTGCGCTAGCGATTGAGCATGGGCTTACGCTGTGCAGCGCAGATACAGGCTTCGTGCGCTTCAAGAAGCTGCGGTGGATGAACCCGCTTGCGCCCTAGAGGGTTCATCGTCCTCTCGCTTCACACCGGCAAGCCGAGATAGTGCCAGAGCTGCTGGATTTGCAGCAGCTCGAGTTCGACGGCTGTTTCGATTTCCTGAATTAGGCCGGGATGGTCGCCCTGTTTATGACGGTCGTGAGCGGTGCGCAGGACTTCGTCGAGATTGCCTTCGACGGGCGGGGCGTCCTTATCCGACGTCAGGCGCCAGCCGGGTGTGTTCACGCGCCCGACGAGATCGTCATGTGAGTAGTCGTTCGCCATGTTCATTCTCCGAAGGCCAGCGTCTTCTTAGCGTACGCGTAAATGCCGGTGTTGTCTTGGTTGTGCCTGAGTGGGCACCGAACGATGTGTGCGCGGCGCATGCCATATTCAATTGATGCACATGGTTTCCTGCGCCCGTCCGTTTTTGACATGGGTTGAGCAGCCGAAGCCGTCACTGGTCGGTCTGCAAAGTCCCGTCACGCGCTCGCCACGCTTCGGCGCGTGTGTCATGTGCCGGGTATCGGCGAGGCAGCCGCCTTTGCATTGCGAGTCGTCGGAGCAGGTTTTGCCACCATCGGAATATGGATAGATGCAGACGTTGATCTGGAACCTGCGTTCGTACGTGCCGCCGCGTTGCGCGCAGGCTTTTACTTCGGCATGGCTTGGTGGATCGAACGGGCCGGCGTTTGCGGTCGGGGCAGCGCAAAGGATGACGACAATCAAAAACGCTCGCACGCGATGCGTCGCGTCTTCACAGGGCTTCCACGCCTGCAGATAAACGCGGCCGGATCGTGCCGGCCTCGTCCCTTGCGTTCAGTTTACCGGATGCAGTAGGTGCCGCGGTGCAGGACACGCTTTCCGCGTGAGAAGGAGACAGATACCATTCCGGCGCACTGATAGCCCTCCTGCTGGAAGTTCGCGACTGGCGTGAAGAAAGCATGTTCGTAAATTCGGCGCGGCGATACCGTTTCGACCGCGGGCTGGTACGCCGCGTTGATCATGCCCGGTTGCGTCATCTGATAACGCTGGCTGCTGTCGTAATCGACTTGCGCATTTGCGCGGGTGGCCGCGAAGGATAGCGCGAGCGCAGGCAAAAGCAGGGCGAGCGATGAGCGCCGCATGGCAATCAACTCCGGTTCGTTTGTCCCCTCTGTGCCATAACAAACGATACGCGAGGCGCTTGGTTCCTGATGTGCGAACGGCGGCGCCTGCGATCTCCATCGCGGGCGCCGCCGTTCAGCGTCGTTCATCTAGATGAAGGTCAATTCCAGATCGGCGGGTGGCGGTCGATCCACGGTTTTGCCTGCTCCAGCTGCGCCGCGAGGCGGAACAGAGTCGCTTCGTCGCCGTAGCGGGCGTTGAACATCATGCCGATCGGCAGGCGGTCCGACGACAGGCCCATCGGCACCGACATCGACGGCTGGCCGGTGAGGTTGGCGAGCGGCGTGAGGCCGAAGGTCTGACCCTGGCGACGGTTGAATTCGCGGGCGCGGACGTTCATCGGATCGAGGAAGCCGAGCGGCGGCGGCGGCGTGATCGTCATCGGCATCAGGATGAGATCGTATTCGCGATGCAGCGCGAGGAGTTCGCGGCCGATCTGACGGATCGTCTGCAGGCCCCACGCGACATCCTTTGGCGGAATCTCTTTAGCGGCGCGATAACCGACGAGCGCGAGAAATTCGAGGGTGGATTCGTTGAGCTCGCGGCCCATCTTCTCCGCCCACTCTTCATAGCCGACGATGCTCATCGCACCCGAGACCATGCCTTGCGCCTTATAGAGTTTGCGCAGGTTCGGGCCGAGCACCGGACGTTCGATCATCGTGTGGCCGAGGTCGCCGAGCAGCTTCACGGTGTCGTTGAACACCTTGTCGACATCCGGGCTGAGCGCGATCTCCTGAATGGTCTGCTTGCAGAACGCGATGCGCAGCTTGCCGGGCGATGTCTGCAGCTCGTCCATATAGGCGCGTACCTTCGGCGCGGGTGCATAAGGCGCGTCGTCCTCCGGATAGCCGGTCCAGTCCAGCATTGCCGCGCTGTCGCGCACGGTGCGCGTCACAACGTGATCGCAGATCATGCCGTGGGCACGGCCGCGATCGTCAGGGCCACCCGGATTGCGGAATTGCGTCGGCTTGATGCCGAAGAGGCCGCACTGAGCGGCGGGAATGCGGATCGAGCCGAGGCCGTCGGACGCGTGCGCCATCGGCACAACACCGGATGCGACCATCGCCGCGGCGCCGCCGGACGAACCGCCGGTCGAGTGGTTGGGATTCCACGGGTTGTGGCAGTTGCCGAGGAAGCGGCCCTCGGTCGTGCCGGGGATGCCGAACTCCGGCGTGTTGGTCTTGCCGAAGAGCACCATGCCGGAGTCGCGGTAGCGCTTGGTCAATTCGGCGTCCGCTTTGGAGACATAGCCTTCGAGCAGTGCGCTGCCGTTGGTCATCGGCCAGCCGGCGACTTCCATGCTGATGTCTTTGATCAGGAACGGCACGCCTTTGAACGGGCCGTCGGCGAGTTTCGATTTCGCCGTCTGCCGCGCTTCGTCATACGCCTTGTAGACGATGGCGTTCAGGACGCCGTTGTGTTTCTCCGCGCGGGTGATCGCTTCTTCGAGAAGCTCCGCCGGGGAGACTTCGCCGCGGCGCACCAGATGCGCGAGGCCGATGCCGTCGTAATCGCTGTATTCCGCAAAGCTCATGTTCAGACCCTCACCTTGGAATAGTTCTGCGCCCACGGCGCCGCTTTTTCGAGTTCGGCTGCCAGTTTCAGCAGCAGCATTTCATTGCCGGTGCGCGCCACGAATTGCACGCCGATCGGCAGGTTGTCCTTGTTCCAGTGCAGCGGCAGGTTGATCGCCGGCTGGCCCGTCGCGTTCTGCATCGCGGTATAAGGCACGTAGTCGAGGATCGGCGCGAAGGCCTTCTGGATGTCCTGCTCCATCACATCGACGGTGCCGAGTTTTAGCGGCGGGGCGCCGAGTGTGGGCGTGAGCCACGCGTCGTAGGTCTCATGGAACGCCGCCATGATGCGGCCGGCGCGGAACAGCGCCTGCTGCGCGGCGATGTGCTGAACTGCGGTGATCGATTTGCCCTGCTTGTAGAGGCCCATTGTGAGGCCTTCGATATCGTCGAGTGTTGGGGCGCGGCCATGGATTTGCGCGAGCTGCGTGACACCGGCGGCGCTGTTGGTGGCCCATAGCACCATGAAGGCGGGTGTAAGAGCCTGACCGTCGAGTGCGGGTGTTTTCTCTTCGACGATGTGGCCGAGGTTTTCCAGCAGCTTGACCGTTTTCTTCAGCGCAGCGGTGACGTCCGGATGTTGCGCCTTGCCGTTCAGGTCTTTGTACGAGACCGCGATCTTGAGACGCTTCGGCTTGCGCTTGATGCCTTCGAGAAAGCTGCCTTCGAGCGGCGGCGCGAAATACGGATCGCCGTAGTTGAGGGCGCAGCTGTAATCCATCGCGGCAGCGGTATCGCGCACGCTTTTGGTCACGACGTTGTCGACGGAAAGGCCGCTGGTGGAGTCGGCGCTGTCCGGTCCCTGGCTGATGCGGCCGCGGCTGACCTTCAGGCCGACGAGACCGTTGTTCGACGCGGGAATGCGGATGGAGCCGCCGCCATCCGTCGCGTGTGCGATGGGGACGATGCCGGCGGCGACCGCAGCCGCCGAACCGCCGGAGGAGCCGCCGGGTGTGTGATCGAGATTCCACGGGTTGTGCGCCGCGCCGTAGAGCTTGCCCTCCGTCGTCGGCAGGATGCCGAACTCCGGCACGTTGGTTTTGCCGAGCGGGATGAGGCCGTTGGCGCGGTGGCGCGCGACGACGACGGAGTCGTGATCGGATTTCACCGGCGGCATGAAGCGCGAGCCGTTGCGCGTCGGCATGCCGGTGGCGGCGGCGCGCATGTCTTTCAGCAGCATCGGTACGCCGGTGAACGGGCCTTTGGGCAGCTTGCCTTTG
>DATAHD010000183.1:0-6490 GCA_036263395.1 Rhizomicrobium sp.
GTTACACGCGCTTCTGGTCGGGCGGCCTCGACCGCCTCGCGCTCTTTGCCGAGAGCCGCGAAGCCGAGCAGAGGAAGAAAGAACGATGACCAGTCTCACACTTGTGCGCCGGATCAAGGCGCGGCCGTCGATCGTGTTCGACGCAATGACGACGCCGGAGGGAATCCGGCAATGGTTCGGGCCTGATGCAGGACCGGTGCTGATCGCAGAAACCGATCTGCGCGTTGGCGGCCACTATCGCGCGCGCTTTCGCATGCTGGACGGAACGGAGCACGAGGCGAGCGGCACCTATCTCGAACTGAAGAAGCCGGAGCGGATCGTAATGAGCTGGCGCTGGACCGGCGGGGTGGAAGATCCCGGCGAGTCGCGGGTGATCGCGGTGCTGCGGCCGATCCCGGAAGGGACGGAGCTGACGTTCACGCATGAACTGCTGGCGACGGAAGAAACGCGGGCCAGTCACGAAGAGGGCTGGACGGGATCGCTCGACAAGCTGGTCCAACATTTCGAACAGGCGGATGCACGATGATGAAGCTCTACTACTCGGACCTCCTGTCGGCACGATGGGTTTGCGCAGTGGCGCGCTATCTGAAGGCGCCGGTGGAATATGTGTATCTCGATCCGGCGAAGGGTGAGCAACGCTCGCCGGCGTATGTGGCGCTCAACCCGAACGCCAAGGTGCCGGCGCTGGTGAAAGGTGATCGCGTCACGACCGAAGCAGATGCCGTGGCGTGCCAATTGTCGGAGGACGTGGGCGGGGATTTGTGGCCGCACGACGTGGCGCGACAGATCGAAACCATTCGCTGGCTGAGCTGGAATGCGCAGCACTTCACGCGGGCGGGCGGTGCGATGTATTTCGAGAACATCGTCAGGAAGCGTTTCAACATCGGTGCACCCGATACGGCCGCAGTCGAAGAGGCGCAAAACGAATTCCGCCGTTGGGCCACGGTGCTGAGCGGGCATCTGAAAGGGCGCGAGTGGATTCTGGGCAAGGCGTTGTCGGTCGCCGATTTCTCGGTGGCGATGTCGCTGCCCTTTGCGCGCGACGCGCAGATTCCGCTGGACGAGTTTCCGGAGGTCGTGCGCTGGCACGACCAGTTGAACGCCATCGAAGCGTGGCGCAATCCGTATCCGGCGCGCTGAAGGGGCAAGACATGGCGACTTTGGGATATGCGACCGTTGGGTCGAACGATCTGACGCGGGCGAAGGGGTTCTACGACGCGCTGCTCGGCTCGGCGGGGATCGTGGGGCAGTTCGATCATCCGACCGGCGGACGCATTTACGGCAGGGACGGTGTGTTCTTCTTCGGCGTGATTGGGCCGTTCAACGGCGAAGCGGCGAGTGTCGGCAATGGCAGCATGTTCGCGTTCAAGTTCGATACGCCGGCGGAAGTCGATGCGTTTCACGCCAGGGCCGTGGCGCTCGGTGGCGCGGATGAAGGCGCGCCGGGTTATCGCGCGCCGACGTTCTACTTCTCCTACTTCCGCGATCTCGACGGCAACAAACTCTGCGCCTTCTGCATCGGCTGAGCGCCGCCGCTGCTTTGGCGTCCGAAAATGGCCAGCATCGCCGCAAGAAGTGGGTTGTTTTCAAAGGCACGCAGCCCGATCTTCCCAGTATGAGCACGCACTATCATGTTTTCGAAACGGCACTCGGCTTTGCAGGGATCGCGTGGAGCGATGCGGGCATCGTGCGCTTTCAGCTGCCGTCATCCACACGCGACGCGACCACACGCAATCTGCTGCGCCGTACGCCCGACGCCGATGCGGCGGAGCCGCCGCCGCACATTGCGGAAGCAGTCGCGACAGCGCAGCGGTACTTCGCAGGGGAGAAAGCGGACTTCTCCAACCTCACGCTCGATCTCGCGGGACAGGACGAACTGTTCCGCACGATCTACGACGCGGCGCGGCGTGTGGGCTATGGCGAGATCACGACGTATGGCGGCCTTGCAAAGACCATCGGGCGCAACGATTGGGAAGCGGCGCGCGATGTCGGGCAGGCGATGGCGAAGAATCCGGTGGCGTTGATCATCCCGTGTCACCGTGTGCTGGCGGCGGGCAACAAGATCGGCGGATTCTCTGCACCCGGCGGCTCCAACACCAAAGTGAAGATGCTGGCACTGGAGGGCGTGCACCTCGGCCCGAAGCAAGGCGCGCTCGGTTTCTAAGCGCGCACCGCTCCCGTCGCGTCAGGCATTTTTAGGCTTCGTTAGATGTTGGCGGGAACCTGCACCAATATGCGCCAACTCATCTGCGCTTTGAAGTGCAGGATTGCGGCATCGGCATTTCGCGCGAAGTGTGCAACCGGCTGTTCCAAAAGTTCAGCCAAGCGGACACATCGGTCACGCGCCGCTATGGCGGCACCGGTCTCGGCCTTGCGATCTGCAAGCAGCTGGTCGAGTTGATGGGCTGCACCATCGGTGTGGAAAGCGAAGTCGGCGTCGGGTCGACGTTCTGGTTCGAGATCGGGCTGGAGCGGTCGGCGGTGCAGTTGACAAGCATCGAGACCCTCCCGGCGGAGGTTGCCAATCTGCGCGTGCTGCTGGTCGACGATATTGCGATGAATCTGACCGTGCTGGGCCGTCAGCTGGCGTCGGCCGGAATCGCGCAGGTATCGACGGCGGGCGATGGCTTTGCCGCGATGGCGGAGCTTGAGCGCGCCCATCGCGCCGGAAAGCCATACGACATCGCGTTCCTGGACCAAATGATGCCCGGCATGGCGGGCAGCGAACTGGCGCAGCGCATTCGCAAAGCGGACTATCTCAAGGGATTGCAGTTGGTGCTGGTGTCGTCGGCCGGGGGCAACGGCATCGACAAGTATGCGCTCGCGATCCTCGATGCGAAGATGGACAAGCCGGTGCGGCAGCCCGAGTTGCACGACTGCCTGCTGCGCCTGCGGGGTGCGGCACCGAAAATCGTGCAGCAGCCAAAGAAGCCGGTGGTGGCGATGGTCGCGCCTGCCACGTCGAAGGGCGCCCTGCGCATCCTTCTCGCCGAAGACAATCTGATCAATCAGAAGTACGCCATGGCGCTTCTGGAAAACCGCTATCACCTGACGATTGCCGACAACGGCGCGAAGGCGGTCGAGCACATGCGCAATGGCGAATTCGACATCGTGCTGATGGATATTCAGATGCCGGAGATGGACGGCCTTGCCGCCACGCAGCAAATCCGTCAGCTGCCGTCGCCGAAATGCGATATCCCGATCATCGCGATGACGGCCAATGCACAGTCCGGCGCACGGGAAGAATACTTGGCGGCCGGGATGAACGGCTATGTCAGCAAACCGATCAGCCCCGCGGCGCTGCTGGAAGTGCTGGCCAAATTCCAACCACTTGGTACGACGGCCGCGACGGTCGATAACTCACCGGCCAGCGACATGGCTTTGCTGGACCGCAGCGTGATCGCGGCCCTGGAAAAGGCGATGTCACCGGCCGGCCTTCAGGGCTTTATGACGTTGTTCGTCGAAGACAGCCTGGCGCGCATGGACGCGATCGCAGACGGCATCGCGGCCAACGACTTCGAAGCCGTGGCACGCGCAGCACACAACCTTGTTTACTCAGCGGGCAATGTCGGCGCTGTGCGGATGAGCACGCTCGCGCGGGCGCTGGATCACGCGGCACGGGCGGAAGATGCGGTCGGCACAGCCACCAGCGCCGCAGCGCTGAAGACTGTGCGCGAGGAGACGCTTGGCGCGCTCCGCGCGTTGCGGCCGTTCGACCAAGCCGTCGCCTAGCCGCCGGTCGCTGCCTTGGCACGCACGCGCAGCAGCAACGGATTGGGCGTGGGTTCGGCAACCTTCACCAGCGTGTTCACGTCGCGATGGCGGAACAGTTCATCCTGCCCGCGCACCTTCAGCATGGTGTCGGAGACATAGCTCCAGCTGCCGTCGGGATTGAAGGTGATCTCGAGTCGGAAGGCATCCGTGCGGAACGCGTATTCCAGAAAATCGGTGGAGACGATGCCGTAGTTGGTCTGGCCACGCTTGGCTTCGACCACGATCTTGGTGTCATCCGGCTTGGCATGACCGACCGACAGCACAGCCTGTCCACGCGGAATGGTGAGCGACTGCATGATGAGGCCGGTCGCCGGTTCGTACGACCAATAGCCGACCTGATCGTGGAACGTGATGTCCTCTTCATCCGTGTTGATGTGGACGTGGTAGCGCAGGCCGTACAGAAGCTGCGGCCCGTTCGCCTGCGGGTCGGTGGGCTGCATCTCGATGCGCTCGATGAACTTGCGGCGGTCCGGCCCCGGCGCTTTGGGCGCGATGTCGATGCCCTTGCTGCTCTCCCACACGCCGGCGAGACGGCGGAGCGGGCCGAGATTGGCGAGCGTGTCGGGATCGACGTCTTCCGGCTCGGTGAAGATATCGTCGGGAAATGGATTCACGGTATTGCCCCTGCCGTGTTGCGCGAATGACAGATTAAGCGGATCGGGCGGCGTTCGCATCCGGTTTGGCTGGTGTCACTTCGCCGCCTTCCCGCCTCTCACCGAAGCGTCGGGCCTCCATAAGCGAGGACAAGGCTGGCGCCCTCGATCGAGGCGTCCATCGCTTCACCGGATACAGTCTTGCTGACGGCTGACCGGAAAGATTTCTGCCGGTCATGTCGGATTGGTGGCGGCCCCGTTCGTCCTAGGGCCAAACAAGGAGCTTTCCGATGAAGCCGACTATTACCGCCTTTGAACGCTCGCCCGACCGCGGACAGGGATTGGCGCGCGATATGCGCGTGCGTTGGGCACTGGAGGAAGTGAGCCAGCCTTATGAGGTCCGCCTGTTATCGTTCGAGGCGATGAAGGAACCGGACTACCTCGCGCTGCATCCGTTCGGGCAGATTCCGATCTATCAGGACGGCGATCTTGTCCTGTTCGAGTCCGGTGCGATCGTGTTCCATATCGCCCAGCAGCACCGGGGCCTTCTGCCGGATGAACCCAATGCGCGGGCGCGGGCCATCACATGGATGTTCGCCGCGTTGAATTCGGTGGAACCGCCTATTCTCGATCTCGTGATTGTCCGGATCGTCGAAGGCGACAAGCCGTGGGCCAAGGACCGGCTGCCGCTGGTGATGGACCGCATCCGCAAACCGCTGGGCCAGTTGTCGGCGCGTCTGGGCGACGCGGAATGGCTCGACGGTGCGTTCAGTGCCGGCGATCTGATGATGGTGTCGGTGCTGCTGCGGCTGAAGCCGTCGGGCCTGTTGAATGAGTTTCCAAAGCTCGCGGCCTATGTCGCGCGCGGCGAAACCCGGCCGGCTTATCAACGCGCGTTCGCCGCTCAGCTCGCGGTCTTCCAGAAGAGCCAGGCAACAGGCTGAAGCGCAGTTCCACAACACGCCGTCTTGGTATACCGCGATTAAGCTTCCTGCATGCGCGCGGTGTGACCGTGTGCGCTGGCTCGCAGATTTCCGTGCGCTAACCTTCGCATCTCAATCGGAGCGGAGAATTGACATGCACACGCGCAATCGCTGGCAGCACCACGCACAACGTCTCGCCATCATCGGCGCTGCTGCGGCGGCGATGATCACGCCGGCCCGTGCCGACTTCTGCCTGCAACTCAATGGCGGTTCGTTCAGCGGCGACCTCGGCTTCTTTCGCTTCAAAGGCGACGTGCCGACAACGGCTGGCACAATCATGCCTTTGACCGGGCGCGTGGCCGGCCTCAGCCCCGTGTTCGGCACGGCCGTCGTCGCGAAGGACGGAACGTATGTCGAGATCGGCGCGACGTTCTTTGCCGATGCCGAGCAAGGACAGATCGATGTCACGATCTTTCCTCCAACCGGAAAGAACGGCAGCGGTTATGGCGACTATGGCTCCTACGGCACAGGCTCCAGCGTGACCGTCAAAAAGGCAGCCTGCAAAAACGAGCCATAAGCCAATCAAGCGCGTTATTCGCCGGCTTCCCACGCCTTGGTGTGCTTGCCAGCGGCGATGGCGCGTTTGTAGCCGTCGCGGGCAGTGGTGCGGGCGAGATAGGCGCGCTCCGCTTCACCGAGCGCAACCTGACCGACGCGGCGCGCGAGGATCAGGGTGTAACTGAGCGAGATGTCGGCAGCGGTGAAAGCGTCGCCGGCCATGAAGGGTGACCGCGTGAGTTGGCGCGTCACCAGCTTGAGACGGTTTTCGTATTGATTCAGGGCCCAGCGTGCGCCCCAGTTGTTGCGCTCGCTCTCTGGCGCGATGAAGTTGCTGACGACGACGACCTGGATGTTGGCGCCCATGCCGGCTTCGCCGAGATGCAGAAACTGCTGGTACAGCGGGAAGGCGGGATCGTGCGGCGCGGGTGCCATCGCTGCCTTTGCCCCCTCGCCGTAACGCGCGATCAGATACTCCATGATCGCAATGGATTCGACCATGGTTACGTCGCCGTCCACCAGCGCCGGAATGAAGCCGCCGGGATTGATGGCGAGAAACTCCGGATCGTTTTCGACGCCGGCGAGCAGATCGACGTCTCGGATGCGGTAGGGCAAGCCCATTTCTTCGAGCAGCCAGATAAC
>DATAHD010000184.1:0-2876 GCA_036263395.1 Rhizomicrobium sp.
ACGGCTGTGTAGACGCTCGCCACCGGCACGCCGACATAGCGCGTGATCGCGAAATTGACGTCGAACATCACCCGGTTCACGGGCTCGATCGGGTCGTTGTTGTCTTTTTGCTCTTGTGTGGTGGCGCATCCGCCCAGCGCCATCGCGCAGGACAAGGCGACGGCAATCAACAGATGTGAAGAACGCATCCTCGGCTTTGAGCGATAAGGCCCCGAGCCACTATGAAGTGGCAGTAATCACGCGACAAGAGCAGGGTGTTTTGTTGCAGTGCATTATCTGCGGATAAATTTGGGCTCCCGCTTTGCGCCGAACGCGGTCAGTGCTTCGGCATGGTCGGCGCTTGCTGCTAACACCTGAAGTTCCCGCGCCGCGAACTTCGCGGCCTCGTCCGGTGACAAATCCGGCGCCGCCATTGCTGCACGTTTGGTCGCTTCCACCGACAGCGGCGCACGCGAAGCAATGCGCTCGGCCATTGCGATCGCGGCCGGCATCAGCGCGTCAGCTTCATGAACGGCGGTGACCAGTCCAAATTTCTCGGCCGTCGCTGCGTCGTGCGCGAGGCCCGTCAGCAACATCTGCTTCGCCCGCGCCACACCGATCAACCGCGGCAGGCGATAGGCCGACGCCATCAGCCCGACATTCACGCCCGCGCAGGTGAACGTCGCCGCCGTCGACGCGATGCGGATGTCGCAGCTCAGCGCCAGCTCCAGCCCCCCACCCAGGCACCAGCCGTTGACCGCCGCAATCACGGGCACGCGAAACGCTTCGATCCGGTCGAGCAGTCTTGCGAACTCTCCCAGGTGTCCGGTTTTGCCCTCTTTGCGGGCAGCCGCCTGCTCCTTCAAATCGTCGCCGCTGCAAAACGACTTGCCCGTGCCGGTCAGAATCACCGCCCGTACGGCATCGCTTTGCTCGACCACATCCAGCTGTTCATTCAGCGCGACACGCGCCGCATGGCCGAGTGCATTGGCCGGCGGGTTGTCGATCCGCAGGAGGGCGACATGCTCGCCGATGGTCGAATGTTCGATAACGCTCATGGTGCCCCGCTCTTCAGGTTCCGACTGAAAGCCGGTCTGGCTGTGGCGTCAATGCGACTCTGAACGAGGTCTTAAGTGCCCGCCGGAACCGGCCGCCGCCCGCCGCATTATCTCGTCAGTGGGTGGGCGGAAGGCCCATGGTCGGAGGTTCCAGATGAACCATTTTGTGATTGCAGCTGCGGCTTCAGCGATGTTGGTCGGCGGCGGTGTCGCCGCGGTGGCCCCGGCGGCGCAGCCGGCCGAAGTGCCGGGAATCATGAACCCCGAGATCGGCGGCCAAGCGATGCTGGCTTCGCGCGACGTGGTCGACAATATCGCCGCCTCGCCCGAACACACCCGTTTCGTTGCCGCGCTCAAAGACTCCGGCATGTCGGCAACCCTGAAGGGTAAAGGTCCGTTCACTGTGTTCGCCCCGACCGATGAGGCCTTCGCCCGCGCCAATATGAAAGTCGCCAGCCGCGCAGATGCAGCGCGCGCGGTCGACTACCTCGTAGTTAAGGGAAAGCTCGACTCCCAGGCGCTGTTGCGCGCGATCAACGAGAATGGCGGCCAGGCTCATCTCAAGACGCTCGAAGGCGGCACGCTCGTCGCTACGATGAACGGCCCGACCAACATCGTGTTGATCGACGAGAAGGGCAACCGCGTTCCGATCTCGACCTATGACGTCTACGACGCCAACGGCGTCACGCACGTCATCGACAAGCTTGTACAGGCCGACTGATCAGATCACTTCGCCCACTGGGCAATCCAGTCCGCGATCGCTTGCGGTGTCATGCTGCGTGCGTCGGTCAACGCCGCGATATGCCCGCGGTTCACGAAGCGTCCGTTCGCGTCGGCCACGATCACAGCAGGAACGCCTTCCAGCCGTGTGGTGACACCGAAGCGTGCCGGCACCTGCAGATTCTTGTTGAAACGCCCGACGTCGACCAGCGCCACTTCATAGTGCTTGGCGACGAACGCCTTGATCTCGGGCAACTCCATCAGGTTCGATAGCACGATGCAGTCGCCGCACCAATTGCCGCCGAGATCGATCAGCACCCGCTTGTAGCTCTTCTTCGCTCGCGCGAAGGCGGCATCGACGGCACGGTTTGCGTCGGCACTCTCGTCGTAAGGCGCGCGCTCGACAATTGGCAACTCTGCCAATGTTGCGATACTCACACGCGGTGCCGGTGCCGCATAAGCCGTCGCCGAGATGCATGAGAGCACTGCGACGGTCATCATAAGTACTTGTCTCATGCCGCGACCAACCCCCGGCCTTCCAGCAGTGCGGCGACTTCCGGATCGCGTCCGCGGAACTGGCGATAGGCCTCCGCGAAATCGCGCGTGCCGCCCGACGAATAGATGTACTCGTACAGCCGCGCCGCCGTCGCCGCATGAAACGGATCGCCCGCTTCCTTGAACGCGCGGAAGCCGTCGGCATCCAGAACCTCCGACCACAGATAGCTATAGTAGCCGGCCGAGTAGCCGTCGCCGGTGAAGATGTGCAGGAAGTGTGGGCTCGCATGCCGCATCACGATCTCTTTCGGCATGCCGATGCTGTCGAGCGACGCCTTCTGGAACGCCGCCGGATCGATGTCCGTCACGTCGCGCACCGAATGGAAGTCCATATCCACCAGCGCCGACGACAGGAATTCCACCGTGTCGAAGCCTTTGTTGAAATTCCGCGCCGCGCGCATCTTCTCCAGCAGCGCCTTCGGCATCGCCGCGCCGGTCTCGGCATGCACCGCGAATTTCTCCAGCACCGCCGGTTCTTCCAGCCAGTGCTCGTAAAGCTGCGACGGCAGCTCCACGAAATCGCGCGCCACGCTCGTGCCGGACAGGCGCGGATACGTCACGTTC
>DATAHD010000185.1:0-5321 GCA_036263395.1 Rhizomicrobium sp.
TATCGCGACAAGACATATGACGACGGCGGTCTGCGCCACAATCATCCATGCGCGCCGCTTGCCGAGCAATCCTGCCAGCACCGGCACGCGGATCTGATCGATCAGCGGCGCCCAGAGAAACTTGATCGTGTAAGCGAGACCGACATAGCTCATCAGACCGATCTCGGTGCGCGAGATACCCGCTTCGCGTAGCCATGCGGACAATGTGCCGAAGACCAGCAGGAACGGCAGGCCACTCGAGAAGCCAAGCGCCAGCATGATCAGTGTGCGCGGCTTCGTATAAGCGAGCAGTGCAGCGCGCGTGCGATCGAGGCGCGACGGCGGCGGCGCCGTCTCCGGGGTAGCGGTGGTCATGCGGCGCGCGTCGTGGCGGCCGTCTCGTCCGGGAAGAATTCAGCGAACATTTTATCCAGCTCGGCAGGATCGACAGGCTTGGCGAGGAAACCATCCATGCCCGCGTCCTGGCAAGCCTGCCAACCGCTTTCCAGCGTATCCGCCGTAATCGCCACGATAGGCACGCGCTTGCGCCCTGTCTCCCGTTCGTCGGCGCGAATCGCTTTGGCGGCTTCGACGCCATCGAGCCCCGGCATGTGTAGATCGGTCAGCAGCAGGTCGAATGTCTGATCGCGCAGGGCCTCGACGGCGGCATTGCCAGTCGTCACTTCCTGGATCGTGTGTCCGCGGCGGCGCAGCAATTCGCGCGTCAGCAGCGCATTGATCGGGTTGTCCTCGGCCAGAAGAATATTCAGCGCACCAACTCGGCGTGCAGGCGCCGAAGAGAGTGGGGGCGCCGCTGGCGAAGAGGCGACCGGCGGTGGCGCTGCGGTCGGCAACGGTTCGGCCGCAGGTGTCAAAGGCTCTCTGTGCGGCTGCGACATCTCAAAATGCGCCGAGCGCAGCAGGATGCGTTCCACCAGCGAGGCCTGGCGCAATGGCTTCATCAGGTAGCCGGTAAAGCCCATCCGCTTCAGATCGCCCAGCCGGTTGCGCGCCGCCGGAGTGACCAGCACCAGGGTCGGAATATCGACGTCCGGCTTCATCGGCGTGTCGAGGTCTGCATCCGTCCCCGCATCGACAAGGATCGCGTCCATCGGCATGTCGGCATCGAAGGCGATGACATCGCCCGCCTCGGCGCGAATCTGCTCGGTCAGCGCCTCGCGCAGCATCGCGTTGCGCGTGACGATGGCGACCTTGAGCCCCGTCAGCTTGGGCGCCTGCGTTGCCGGTTTCACGATGATCAGCGGAATTGTGAACCAGAAGAGGCTGCCGCCACCCGGCGCGGCTTCCACACCGATGCGGCCGCCCATGGCATCGACCAGCTTTTTGGAGATCGCAAGCCCAAGGCCCGAGCCGCCGAACTTGCGCGCATGGCTCGAATCGGCCTGCACAAATTCTTCGAAGATCTGTTCGCGTTTGCTCGCCGGCACACCGACGCCCGTGTCGCGCACGTCGAACCGCAGGAAGCGGCGGCCGACATTGTCGTTCAAGCGCACATCGATGCGCACGCCGCCGCGTTCGGTGAACTTGATGGCGTTGCCGACGAGATTGGTGATGACCTGCCGCAAACGCATGCTGTCGGCGCGGATCGCCTCCGGCACGCCCGGCGCAATGCAGGCCGCGATTTCGATATCCTTCGCATGAGCGCGCGGTGCCAGCAGTTCGACAACGCCCTCGATGATGCCGTGCGTTTCGATCTCATCTTCCTCCAGCGTGACGGTGCCGGATTCGATCTTGGAGAAGTCGAGAATGTCGCCGATCAGCGCGAGCAGGGACTCGCCGGAGGTGCGGATCGCATCGGCATAGGTGCGCTGCTCCGGACGAAGATCGGTCTCGAGCAGCAATCGCGCCATGCCCAGAACGCCGTTCATCGGCGTGCGGATCTCATGGCTCATCGTTGCAAGAAAGCCCGATTTGGCGCGGCTGGCCTGCTCGGCTTTGTCGCGTTCCTGGCCGAGTGCGTCTTCCAGCGCTTTGCGCTCCGTCACGTCGCGGCCAACGCTCTGCACTTCGACGAGTTGTCCCTGCGCATTGCGGATGGCGTAGTCTTCCCATGCGATCCAGCGCCAGCCATAGGCAGTGCGCACATGTTGATCGTAGCGCACGCGCGGTGCGCCGGTGCCGCCAAAGCTGCCGAACATCGGGGCGCGGCAGCTGGGATGCAGTTCCGGCGCAAAGGGATGGCCGATCGCCTGCTGCGGTGTCATGCCGAACAGGCGGAAGAACGCATCGTTGGCGTATGTGAGGCGGCTCAGCGCATCGCGCCGGAAGATCGCATCGCCCTGTGCATCGACGAGGCCCTTGTAGCGCGCCTCGCTCTCATACATGCGTTGATTCACGGAGGCGGCGGAGGCGAGTGACGCTTCGAGCTTCTGCGCCACTTGGCCCAGTTCATCGCTGCGCTTTTTGAGGCGGGTATTGTTTTCGCGCGCCACGACGAGCGCGTGCAGCACCGACACGATGACGACGGCAAAGGTCAGCGCCAGAACAGGGGGGGGGAAGTAGGTCGGGCGGCCGTGAATGAGGATGTCGCCAAGGGCCGCCGTTGCCAGCGCCAGCGCACACAAGCCAAAAAATGTTCTGGTCGCACCAGCCAAACCGCTCACCCTCCTCCCGCGAACGGGAACTGTAGGCAGCAGGGCGTTGGCGAAGTCTTAAACCGACCGCATGTGCTTTCTTAATAAACGGAGTTAACATTGATTAACCGCGATCCCGGTGGGGCGGGCGCGGCCTCACACAAAGCAATAGAAAAAGGGAGGATTTTCATGCGCATTTTAATATCCGCGCTGGCCGGCGTCGTGGTCGCCACCGCAGTAGCCGCCTATGCGGCGGACGACGTCATGTCGAACACCTATGGCAACACGATCACCACCAAGGACATGAAAACCGGTTCGGTCACCACGCTGATGTTCAACCAGGACGGCTCCTATACCGGGGTTGCTCCGGGGCCGGACGGCAAGCCCGTCAGCTATGGCGGCAAGTGGGTGCTCAATGGAGGGAACATCTGCCTGACGCCGACCGGCAATCCGTCGAGTGCACCGGCTGCGAACTGCTCCCCCGTGATGAAGCACGCGGTCGGCGAGACCTGGACGGTCACCACCGACAAGGGGATGACCTACCAGGTTTCCCTCACCGCGGGACATTAGGCCCCGCGGCCGGTCAACCGCGCGGGTTTGACGCCCGCGCGGTTAACTGTCTGATTAAACAGAGAAGTTACCAGTTTCTTGGTGGCTCTATCGCCCTTGGGCCGTCCCTGTCACAAAAGCTTTGCAAAACTGTGATGGACGTTCCATGCGCCCCTGCGCCAATCGGCTTGGAGGTGCACCCAAGGTCTCAAGCGATCTCGGGCTACTGCCCTCGATAAGGGCCGGAAAACCGGCTCAAACCGCGGGCTGCAGACATACGCATGGTTGATATCGCCTTGACCGAGACCCTTGCTGCCTCTTCGTCTAACCGCACCTCGGCCATCCTGAAGGGTGGACGTCGCGACACGCGCTTTCGGATTCTCACCCAGGCTGCGGCCATTCTGGTCGTCCTCATTTTCGGTGGCATTCTGATCGCGCTGATCAGCGGCGCCATGCCGTCGATCAAGGCGTTCGGCTTCTCATTCCTGACGACCGAGAAGTGGAACCCGGTAACCGAGAAGTTCGGCGCCTTGGCCTCGATCTACGGCACGCTGATCACCTCGTTCATCGCCATGCTGGTCGCCGTTCCGATCGGCATCGGCATTGCGATCTTCCTGACCGAACTCTGCCCGCGGCCGCTGCGCCGCCCTGTCGGCATCGCAATCGAACTGCTCGCCGGCATCCCGTCGATCATCTACGGCATCTGGGGTCTCTTCGTGCTCGCCCCGTGGCTGCAGGCGCATGCCCAGCCGTGGCTGATCGAGGCGTTTGCCGACGTGCCCTATCTCTCCGGCCTGTTCGCCGGCCCACCCTACGGTATCGGCATCCTGACCGCCGGCCTCATCCTTTCGATCATGGTCCTGCCTTTCATCTCCTCGGTGACGCGCGACGTGTTCGAAACCGTCCCCGCAATGCAGAAAGAAGCCGCCTACGGCCTCGGCTGTACGACGTGGGAAGTGATGTGGCGGGTGGTGCTGCCGTTCTCCCGCACCGGTGTGGTCGGCGGTGCGATGCTCGCGCTCGGCCGCGCGCTCGGCGAGACGATGGCGGTCACTTTCGTGATCGGCAACGCGCACCGCATCAAGGAATCGCTCCTGGCGCCCGGCACGACGATCTCCGCCACCATCGCGAACGAATTCACCGAAGCGGTCGGCGACCTTTACCTCTCCTCGCTGATCGAGATGGGCTTGATCCTGTTTTTCATCACCTTCGTCGTGCTCGCGAGTGCGCAGCTCATGCTACGAGCGCTTGAGCGCCGCGCAGGAGGCGCGTCATGAAAAGCGCCGCTTTGATCCGCCGCCGTCAGGCGACCAATCTTGTTTTCGTAGCGCTTTCGATCGGCGCGGCGATCTTCGGCATCTTCTGGCTCGGCCTTATTCTGTACGAGCTGCTGGTCAACGGCGTCGCGGCCCTGTCGCCGACGCTGGTCACCGAGATGACGCCGCCGCCTGGCGTCAAAGGGGGCCTCGCCAACGCCATCATGGGCAGCGTGCTGATGAGCGTGATCGCCGTGGTCATCGGTACGCCGATCGGCCTGCTTGCAGGCACATACCTCGCGGAATACGGCCGCCACTCGCTGCTCGCCGTTATCATCCGTTTCGTCAACGACATCCTGCTCAGCGCGCCGTCCATCGTGATCGGCTTGTTTGTCTACGAAGTGATCGTGCTGAACATGGGGCACTTCTCAGCACTCGCCGGTTCCGCTGCGCTTGCCGTCATCGTCATTCCGGTCGTCGTGCGCACAACCGAGAACATGCTGCTGCTCGTGCCGAAAGAGCTGCGCGAGGCGGCCGGCGCGCTCGGTGCGCCGCGAAGCGACGTCATTCAGACCGTCACCTGGCGCGCCGCGCGTGCGGGCATGATCACAGGCGTGCTGCTCGCAGTCGCGCGTATCTCCGGCGAGACGGCGCCGCTGCTGTTCACTGCGCTCAATAACCAGTTCTGGTCCACCAAACTTGATCAGCCGATGGCCAGCCTGCCGGCTGTCATCTTCCAGTTCGCGATGAGCCCCTACGAAGACTGGCATACGCTGGCCTGGGCGGGTGCGCTCATCATCACCGCTGCCGTTCTCTCTCTCTCCATCATCGCCCGCGCCCTCGAGCGCAAGCGGAGCTAGTTCGTCATGGATGCCACCGCCAATCACGCCGTGAAGGTCGATGTTCGCGACCTCTCGTTCTTTTACGGCGAAACCAAAGCGCT
>DATAHD010000186.1:0-26094 GCA_036263395.1 Rhizomicrobium sp.
ATGGAGCTGTCCGGCACCTACAGCCATCGCTTCGCGGCGGACAATTCGCTGTTCTTCTATTTCGGTTATCCGGGCGAGCCGGCGCTGGGGCCGGCGGCGTTCATGCATCGCGCCTCCGCCCTCGACAATCCGTCGGCGCCGCTGAGCCATCACTGGCTCGACTCGACGCACATCACGTTCGGCGTGGCGACGGCAGGCTTTGTGCATGACGACTGGAAGATAGAGGTGTCTCAGTTCACCGGGCGCGAGCCGGATCAGCAGCGCTTCAATTTCGACAGCGCGAAGTTCGACAGCACATCGGCGCGCCTGTCGTGGAACCCGAGCGCGAACTGGTCGCTGCAAGCCTCATGGGGATACATAAAGAGTCCGGAGCAACTCGAGCCACTGGTGAACGAGACGCGGCTGACCGCAAGTGCGACCTATGTTCTGCCGCTGGACGACGACGCATCGCTGGCTGCGACCCTGGCGTTCGGGCGCAAGCATCTGACGGGCGGCACGAACGAAAATGCGTGGCTGCTGGAAGCCGAGTACAAGCCGGCCGATCTGTGGACGATCTTCGGCCGCGCCGAATCGATCGAGACCGAGGAACTTGCACCCGGGCCGATGCGCACCGTCGGTGAAGCGACGCTGGGCGTGATCCGCGATTTTCGCGTCGCCGATCATCTGACCTTCGGCGTCGGCGGCTCTTATACCTTCGACTTCATCCCCTCGCCGCTCAAAGCGAGCTATGGCAGCGATCCGCGCGGCACGATGCTGTTCGTGCGTGTGCTCGCCGAATAAACAGCGATTCAAAATTGCATCGAAAATGAGCGGGGAACTTGGCGCGTGCGTCATCGCATGTGCCGCTGTGTGACACCGTCATTTGGTGTGATCGCGTGCATTGCGGATCGTTCACCCGGCTTGTAGCGTCCGCAGCGCTGAGGCTTACGTCGTATCGCCGCGTTGTGTCTGACGATCATCGATCGCGCACGCCGCATCGCCACACGTGCTTGTCGAAAAACCAATTGCACCCCGCCGGGCATTCCGCCCGGCGTGCGAGCATCTGAGAGGGCAAGCACATGGCGACGTATAACGGCACAGGCGGCGACGACGTCTACACCGGCACCAGCGATCCGGACACCATCAACGGCAACGGCGGCAACGACACGCTGAGCGGCGGCGCGGGTGACGACATTATCAATGGCGGAACCGGCAACGACATCATCAGCGGCGGCGACAACAACGATACGATCACCGGCGGACCCGGCGATACGATCCACGGCGACGCCGGCGACGACACGATCCTCTATGCCACCGACGATCTGGCGGTGCCATCGACCACGATCTATGGCGATCTCGGCAACGACAAGCTGACGCTCGACTTCAGCGCCGCATCCGATGCGCTCTCCAGCTACAATTACGGCGACGGCAGCGGCTATATCAGCGGGCTCGTCAGCTATTCGGGCATCGAGTCGCTGACCATCCTCGGCGGTTCGGCGAGCGATAACATCATGGGCGGCGTCGGCGACGACAAGCTGAACGGCAATGGCGGCAATGACCGGCTGAACGGCGGCGCGGGTGTCAACACGATCAGCGGCGGCGCAGGTTTCGACATTGGTCTGATCGATCTCAGCGCCAGCGCAACGGCCCGCAACGTGACGTTCGATCCGACGGTTACGCTGAACCTGGCCGGCAATAAGCTTTCGGGCATCGAAGGCCTTGGGCTCAAAACCGGCTCGGGCAACGACACGATCGACCTGACGGCGGAGACGCTGGGCTCGGAGATCTACACCAATGCCGGTGCCGACAAGGTCACCGGCGGCGTCAACGGCTTCGACTACATCGATACCGGGGCGGGCAACGACAAGATCTGGGCGCAGCGCGGCGACACGGTGCATGCGCAGGACAATGACGACCAGATCTTCATCAGCGACGGTCAGGTAAGCGGCGCTGCGGCCAACATCTATGGCGAGGCGGGCATCGACACGCTGACCATCGATCTGTCGACGGTCGCGGACTCGATCGGCAGCTACAACTACCAGGACGGCAGCGGGTACATGGCCGGGATCAGCTATTCCGGCATCGAGAAGCTGATCATCATGGGCGGCACCGCCAGCGACACACTGTATGGCGGAAGCGGTGACGACACGATCAGCGGCGGCGCGGGCAACGACAAGCTCTATGGCCAGGCCGGTGAGAATATCCTCGACGGCGGCTCGGGCAACGACATCGGCTATATCGACGTCACCGCATCGACCAGCGACAAAGTCGTTACCTTCGTGTCCGGCGCAGCGATCACCATCTTCCACAACAATCTGTCGAACATCGAAGGCCTAGGCCTCAAGACCGGCTCCGGCAACGACACGATCGACGTGTCGGGCGAGACGATCGCATCCGAGATCTACACCAATGACGGTAACGACACCGTGACCGGCGGCGTGGGCGCCGACTACATCGATGTCGGAAACGGCAACGACACCGTCAATTTTGGCCGCGGCGATACCGTGCATGGTGGCGCCGGAACGGACAAGTTCTTCGCCGTGCTGACTAGCACCACCGGAGCCGCGGCCAATATCTATGGCGAGGCGGACAGCGACACCCTGACCATCGACTTCTCCGCCGCCCCCGACGCCATCACGTCGAGCTACAACTACGGTGACGGCAGCGGCTACATCGCCGGCATCAGCTATAGCGGCATCGAGAAAGTGGTGTTCACCGGCACCGCGGCAAGCGACTTGATATATGGTGGGCTTGGCGACGACGTCCTGAATGGCGGCAAAGGCAACGACACACTGGACGCCCAGAAGGGTCACAACAACATCGATGGCGGCGCCGGCAAGGATATTGGGCTGATCGATCTGTCCGATACGTCGGCTGGGCTGACGGTCACGTTCGCCAACAACGCGGCGAACTCCATCGGCGGCAACACGCTCAACCACCTCGAAGGCCTGGGCTTCAAGGGCGGCACCGGCAACGACAAAATCGACGTGTCGAATGAGACGATCGGCTCGAAGATCTATGGCGGCGACGGCAACGACACGCTGACCGGCGGCATCGGGGCGGATTATCTCGACGGCGGCAATCAGAACGACATCGTCAAAGGCAGCTTTGGCGATACCGTGCATGGCGGCGATGGCGACGACGATCTGCGCTTTACGGCCACCTCCGCCACCGGCGGCGCGTCGTTCTACGGCGATACCGGCACCGACAAGCTGACGCTGGATTTCAGCAGCGTCGCCACCGCCATCAACAGCTACAACTACAATGACGGATCGGGCTATGCCGGGAGTGTTAGCTATTCGAGCATCGAAACGATCATTTTCACCGGTGGGTCTGGCGCCGACACAATGTACGGCGGCTTCGGCAACGACACGCTGAACGGCGGAGCCGGAGCCGATACGCTGCTCGGTGGCGGCGGTAAGGACATCATGGACGGCGGCGCCGATAACGACACGTTCCGCTGGAACACCATCGCCGAAAGCACCACGGCGACTCCCGGACGGGACACGATCAACAACTGGGCGTCGGGCGACCGCTTCGACATGCGCGGACTGGAGAGTTCAACCGGGCACACGTTCAGCTTCATCGGAACGGGCGCGTTTACCGGCGTCGCCGGACAGATCCACCAAACGGCATCGGGCAGCGATACGGTCATCAGCATCGACACCGATGGTGTGGGCGGCGCTGATTTCGCATTCCTGGTGAGCGGGACACATACGTTCAACAGCGGCGATTTCATCTTCGTGTAACGGCTAGGGCGCTCCGCACCTTTTGGGTACGGAGCGCCCCGCCGCCGAGCCGCTGAGGTCTTAGCGGCTGTGCTTCAGGTCGAAGACGACGAGCGCGTCGGTTTCGGCCGCAATGCCTGAGCCGTTCTGCGTCGCGGCCTTGTAGCGCCAGTTCGACATCACCCAGGCGCGGGCCGCTTCGTCGAGACGTTCGCTGCCGCTCGACTTGGTCACCACCACATTCGTCACCGTGCCGTCGGCAGCGACAGCGATATGGAGCTGCACCTGACCGCTTTCACCGAGGCGGCGTGCCATCTCCGGATAAGGCGGCGTGGTGTGCGTCGACATGATCGACTGCACTGCCGTCGGCGCGATGGGCGCGGGTTCAGGCACGGTCGCCACTGGCGCCGGTGTGGTGGGTGCCGGCGTGCTGACCACCGGGTTCGGCGTTGCGACCGCCGTGATGGTGGGCTGCGGCGCCGGGTTCGCGATGCGGATGATCGGCACCGGCACGGTGGGCACTTCCGGTTTCACCATCTCCGGCTTCACGGGCGCAATCTCCTGCGGCGGCGGAGGCGTCGGCGTGAGGTCGACGACCGTCAGTTCCTGCTTCACCGCCGTGACGACGTGCGAGGCAACGCCCGTCATCAACATGGCGATCAGGCCGAGCTCTATCGCGCCGGCAGCGGCCAAAGCCGCAAAGCGTCTGGAGGTATTCGTTTCGCGCGTCTGCGCAATCGCCATCGGGCGCAACATTGTCGTTTCCTTCCCGCCGCCTTTCCGCGGCTATCCGGTCACCATGCGCCCCCCGGTGCAGGTCACCGGTCCCTATCAATGTAGTGACGAAGGTGGCGGAATTCAGGATGGGGTGAACCAACCGCCGGTCGTGCTGAACAATTCCTTGTGAGCAGGGCGGCCATGCGCTGGCTGCGCTCGACAACATTCGGCACAATATGTAAGTGCTTACATATTATGACAGACGTGATCAAAGCGATGGGTGTGGCCGCGTTCGGCACGCGGCTGCGGCGGCTGTCGGAACGGCTCGACCGGGAGGTGGAGGCGATCTACCGCGCCGAGGGCGTCACGTTTCAGCCGCGCTGGTTTCCGGTGATCCGAGTGCTGCACGGCAAGGGTGAGGCGAGCGTCGGGGAACTGGCGGCGATGATCGGCATCACGCATGCGGCGGTGAGCCAGGTGTGGGCCGAACTGCTGCGTGCCGGCCTCATCCGCGCCAGGTCGGACGAGGCCGACAAGCGGCGGCAGCTTCTGACGCTGGCGCCGAAAGGTCAGCGCTATGCCGAGACGCTGGCGCCGCTGTGGCAGGCAATTGCGGCGGCGACCGAAGCGCTGCTGGCCGATGCGGCGCCGAAGATGCTCGCAACCATCGACAAGATTGAAGCCGCGCTGGACAGCGAAGCCATGGTGGATCGCGTGGCGCGGCAACGCAAAACGACACGAGGGAAGAATGCGTAAGACAGTGGGATGCGCCGTGCTGGCGATGGCGTTGTGTGGGGCGGCCGAGGCCGACACGCTGACCAAGGAACAGGCCCGCGCCTTCGTGGCGAAGGAGATCGACCTCGTCAGCAAGAACTATGTCTTTCCGGAGAAGCGGGCGGCGATCATCGCGGCGATCAAGAGGCACGAGGCGGCGGGCGAATACGATCTCACCAATCCCGCCGATCTTGCCGACAAGCTGGGCGGCGATGTGATCGCGGCCAGCAACGACAAGCATATGTGGATCCAGTACGACCCGAAGGAATACGCCGCGATGACGGCGTCAATGAACGCGCCGCAGGGCGGTGCCCCGACGCACGGCGCGGACTATTTCCAGCGCGCGATCGAGCGGCAGAACTACGGTTATGAGAGCCTGCGCATCCTGCCTGGCAATGTGCGTTATGTGAATCTCACGACGTTCAATTGGGAGAGTGCCAGGACACCGCAAGCGGTGACCGATGCGGCGCGGTTCCTGGGCGGCGGCGATGCGGCGATCATAGACCTGCGCCAGAACGGCGGCGGCAGCGGCCAGGCGGTGCGTGCGATGATCAGCTATTTCATGCCGGCGAAGAAGCAGGAGCTGATGGCCTATCACGACGGCACCAGCGGCAAGACCGATTACTCGTTCGTCGATCTGAAGCTCGCGGCGCCGCGCATGGTGGGCAAGCCGCTCTATGTCCTGATCTCCGGCTCGACCGGGTCGGCGGCGGAGGAGTTCGCTTATCACATCGCCAAGTTCAAGCTCGGCACACTGGTCGGCGAGCACACCGCGGGTGCGGCGAACAACGACTCCGTCGAGGCAGTGGCGCCGGGTTTTGTGGTGAGCATCTCGACCGGACGCGCGATCCATCCGGTCAGCAACGACAACTGGGAAGGCGTCGGCGTGCAGCCGGATGTGAAGATCGACTCCAGCAAAGCGCTGGAGCAGGCGCATCTGCTGGCGCTGCAGGGATTGGCGAAAGCGCATCCGACCGATGCCAAGGATTATGAGTGGGCGATGCAGGATCTGCAGGCGCGGATCACGCCGCCGGCGAAGCTCGATACGGCGGCGCAGACGGCTTACGCGGGTGACTACGGCGTGCGGCATGTGATGCTGGAGAATGGCGATCTGATTTTCCAGCGCGACGGCCGCGCGAAGAAACCGATGCTGTTGATCGGGACGGACCTGTTTTCGATCGACGATGAGACGCATGTCGCGTTTCAGCGGACGGACGGCAAAGTCACCGGCTTTGTGATGACGACCAGCGCGGGCGACAGCATTCCGGCACAGCGCACGAACTGAACGTCAGAGGATTGCCAGGCGGCGGAGGCGGCGACGGGCTGCTTCCGCCGCTTTGGTTTCTGTGTTGTCGCGCAGCGCGGCAGCGAGCCTGGGTGTGATCTCGACACCACCGCCGCTGCTGGGGCTTGGCAACCAGGGGATTTCACCGCCGGCAATACGCGATAGCCAGACGGTGGCCGCTTCTGATGGCAGCGGCTCCGCGGTGTCTGTCGCGAAAGGTTGCAGCACGCCGCCGGCTGTGAGCCAGAGCAGGTTGCGCATCGCTTCATCCGGCTTGCCCTTCGTACTCAACACGCGCGTTGCCGCGTCCAGCCGAACGGGACCATTGGCGAGAAGCGTACGCAGGGCGGCGATGAAATCGGCAGCGAATGTGATGCGGCCGCGCGGCGTGACGATGTTGTCGGGCAGCGTCTCGATGTCGCCGGTGTGACCAAGCAACAGCGCGCCGGGATCGCGTCGCGTTGCGCTGCGGTTGGCATGCACGAAGAGATCGCGCCGGAAGGTGCGGTTCACCGCGAAATCGCGTGCGAGGGTTTGCAGGCGCGGCGTCGGCAGCTGCGCGATGGCACTGGCGGCCGTGCCGGAGAGCAGCAGCGCGTCGTAATTGTCGTGCAGTGTGGCGCTGGCGGCATAAGCGAGCCCTGCCCCAGCCATTGCTTCGTGGACATCGAGCGACCACATCGGCTCCCACGCGTCGGCGAGATATTCCTGCGCAAGATACCCCGCCGGCTGGTCGTCGAGCCCGGCAACGGCGCGGTCGGCGGTGGGATGCGCGGTGAAGAAACCGAAACCGGCTTTGCGCAGTGCGTCGGCATGTTTCACGGCATAGCCAACCCGCTCGCCCGACGGTGCCGCGTTGCCCAACTCACCCAGCAGGCGGCGCAGCGGAATCTCCGCCGACCAGCCGGGCAGACAGTTGTAGCTGAGATAGACGACGCCGTTGTCGGCCAGTAGCTGCGGGACGAGATCGCGCAACGTCGCGCGCGCGGCTTCGTCGACCCAGCTGTAGACGCCATGCAGCACGATGAAGTCGAATTTGCCGAGAGCGCGGAGCGACGGGTGATCGAACAACACGTTGTGGAACGTCGCATTGTCCAACCCGACCGCCTTCGCCCAGTCCCGCGCGCCGGCGATGGCTGCGTCGTCGGCATCGACGGCATGGAATTCACTCGCCGGATTGGCGGCAGCGTGGATGAGGGTGGAGAAGCCGCGGCCGCAACCCAGCTCCATCGCACGGAACGGCTTGCCCGGATCGGCAGCCACGGCGCCGGCCAGTGTCGCCGCATAGTGCAGCCAGGCCGGCGCGGTCTCGCGCTGGTAGGTAACCGGATAAGGAAGCTCACTCGCCATCGCCGCCTTCCTTGCAGAAAACAGCGGCAGAGAAAACGGGTACCGCTAGCCGGCTTCGCGCAGAACCTCGGCGCCGCCTTCCGGCTCGTATTCCAGGAGATCGCCGGGTTGGCAGTCGAGGTATTTGCAGATTGCTTCCAGGGTGGAGAAGCGCAGGCCCTTTACCTTGCCGCTCTTCAGCAGCGAGAGGTTTGCTTCGGTGATGCCGATGGCGCGAGCGAGTACGTTGGAACGCACCCGCCGTTTGGCCAGCATGACATCCAGGCGGACGACGATCGGCATTCAGACGAACTCCGCCCGTTCGCGTTCGATCGCGTGGCCCATCTCCATCACCTGCGCGATGACGACGACGATGGCGCCGAGCAGCAGGGCGAAGAGCAGCGTCGATGAGAACCACGCGCGATCGGGGCCGCCGAACAGCTGGAACAGCATGTTCGCGCCGAACTTCGCGAACGGATAGGCGATGAGCCACAGGCCGATGCGCTTCAGGTGCTGCGCATTCTCGTTGGCAAACACGATGCCCGCGGCATAGAGCCGGAAGAGACCGCGCAGGTTGAACACCACGAGGGCGAGCGGCACCGACATGATCACGATGTCCGCGATGCCGGCGAGCCGGGTGGAAAGGGACAGTGCCGCGAGCCAGGTCATGCCGTGATCGAGCGTCGCGGGGGTAAACGGCTGCAGCTCGAGTTCGCCACCGTTCGGCCCGATCTCCACATAGGCCGGAAAGAACAGCGAGACGACCAATCCCGTCAGAACCGTGAGGGCGATGAAGCCCAGAAGCGCTGTGAAAACCCAGGTCAGTCCGCGGCTGAGCAGCCGCATCCGGTGCTCCCCGTTACGGTTTACGGCGTCAATGTTGTCGATGGTCAGAACATTGGACATGGCATTTCGCCTCCTCAGTGCATATGTATGTTACATGGAAATATATTTCTGCAAAACAATAATTATTGAAGTGGATTTTTTAGAACACGTTGCAGAATCGGGCTTGACGTTCACGTAAGCGGAACCATAGAGTGCGCGCCATCTGAGAATTTGTCAGCGACCAGAAACGGCGGCAGTCAGTCCGCCGATGGGGTCTAAAGAGGAGACGAAGGATATGAATCGCACCTACACCATCCGTGAGCTCACCAAAGAGTTCGGCGTCACGGCGCGTACGCTTCGCCACTATGAGGATGAAGGCCTCATCGCACCGGCGCGTCGCGGACAGGCCCGTATCTACAACAACCGCGACCACGCGCGCGTCACGCTGATCCTGCGCGGCCGCCGCGTCGGATTCAGCCTCGCCGAAATCCGCGAGATCCTCGATCTGTACGATCGCGGCGACGGCGGCACGAAGCAGAACGTCCATGCCCGCGCGAAGTTCGCCGAGCGCATCGACGCCCTCGAGCGCCAGAAGAAGGACATCGAGGACTCGCTGGTCGAACTGCACCGCGCCGTCGGCCTGATGGACCAGCACCTCTCGAAGGCGCCGCAGGCCATCGCCGCCGAGTAAGGCTCAATCCAACGATTTTTCACGGCGCGTATGCCTAGGCATGCGCGCCGTTTTCTTTCGCGGCTAGGGAATGCCGAGCGCCGTACGTGCGGTGGCACTCAATCCACTAGCGCCAAACGGAGTGCGGACGGTTATTCCACCAAGTGTCGCGCCGTCCGCCATATCTTCGCTGAGACAGACGGTGCAGCCGGCACGCTCGGCGGCTGACAGCATCACTGCATCCCAGAACTGGAAACGACCAGCTTCGCTTTCGCGAGCGGCACGCACGACATCGTCGAGATCATATGAGGCCGTCTGAAACAGCAACGAAAAGTCCATCAGATGCTGATGGACCACCGACCGGCTCAAGCCCAGCTTGCGCGCCGCTGAAGCGAAGAACTCACCAAACGTGATCGCCACGAGGATGGCGCCGGAAGCAGACGCGTGTTTGATGACCTCTTCTGCCTGCAGTTGGCGTCCCGGATCACGGACGTCGATGGCGTAGAAGAGAATGTTCGCGTCGAGCGTTATTGTCTCAGCCACGCTTGACTGCTTTTACGCTGGTCTTCTTTTCGGCCACGGCGCGTGCTTCTGCTTCACGGGCCGCTTTGATCTCCGCGCGCTCCTTAGCAGCGTCTTCCCACATCTCGTCTTTGCTGAAACGCCAGCCGGGCGGAGACATCCCGTGGTTCTTCGGGTCTGTGATCCGCGCCAACGCCGCTTCCTGCTCCGGCGTCAGCTTGCGTTTGCCGCCAGTATCTTTCGTCGGCATCAATCGCGCCGCTTCCTTGCCATTGCGCAGGATGACGTATTCCCGGCCGCTCTCCTCCACCTCGCGCACGAGTTTGGAGAATTGCTGGTTGGCGTCGCGCAGGTTAATCGTCGTGGGCTTGCGGTCCATTGTGCTACATATGTAGCACATCAATGCCCATGCGGCAACTGCAACATCCGCTAAGCTCCGGTCACATCAGTTATCATCATAACAGAGAGGCATACGCCATGGACTACACGCAGATTCTTTATGAGGTGAAGGACAAGATCCTAACGATCACCCTCCACCGCCCCGACAAGCTGAACGCATTCACCGGCGTGATGATGCAGGAGATGATCGACGCGTTCGACCGCGCCAACAAGGATGACGACATCCGCGCCATCGTGGTGACGGGTTCGGGCCGCGCGTTCTGCGCCGGCGCCGATCTGTCGGCTGGCGGCAGCACGTTCGATCGCCCGACCGACGGCAAGGAGATTGAGCTGTCCGATGAGCGCATCCGCGACGGCGGCGGTCTGCTCACGCTCAAGATCTTCGAATCCCTGAAGCCCGTCATCGGCGCGATCAACGGTCCGGCCGTCGGTATCGGCGTTACGATGCAGTGCGCGATGGACATCCGCATCGCCAGCGAAAACGCGCGCTTCGGCTTCGTGTTCTCGCGCCGCGGCATCGTGCCGGAAGCGGCATCGAGCTGGTTCCTGCCGAAGATCGTCGGCATCGCGCAGGCGCTGGAGTGGACCTTCACCGGCCGCGTGTTCGATGCGCAGGAAGCGCTGCGCGGCGGTCTCGTGAAGCAGGTTGTGCCGGCGGACAAGCTGCTTGAAACGGCTTACGCACTCGCCGCCGAAATCCGCGACAACACCTCACCGGTTTCGGTCGCGCTGATCCGCCAGATGCTGTGGAACCTCTCCACCGCCGATCACCCGATGGAAGCGCACAAGATCGACAGCCGCGGTATCTTCGTTCGCGGCAAGTCGCCGGACGTGCGCGAAGGCGTCACCTCGTTCCTCGAGAAGCGCCCCGCGGCCTTCCCGCAGAAGGTCTCGAGCGACATGCCGTCGTACTATCCGTGGATCAAGGAGCCGAAGTACTCCTGATCACGAGAGTATCCATCCGCCTCCCGTTGCCCTGGTGACGGGAGGCGTGTCTCTTTTGGACACACCTGCAAACGCGTTCTTAATTTTACGTCGTCCATAGTTGCCTCGGGCCTGGGGTAGGACGATGACGAAGTACAGCTATGAGCGCGCCACGATGGCGCTCGATGCGACACCGCTGGGGCCGCTCAATCGCCGCTTCGCCAACTATTGGCTCTCGCTGTGGGACGGCGACAATCTTCCGTCGCGCTCCGCATTGAACCCCGCACGGCTGCGCGATCTTCTGCCGGGTGTTGTCCTTCTCGAAGTGCGTGGGCGTGAGGCCATTCGCTGCCGCGTCGCCGGCACCGCGATTCAGCAGGGGCTCGGTTTCGATATCACCGGCAAGGACTGGCTGGCGATGACGCCGGAGGACCAGAAGCCGGTGCGCCTGCATCGGATCGATGAACTGCTCGCCGGTGCGGGCAGCCGCAATCTGCGCGAAGGCTACACCGTCACCGGCTCGCAGGTCTGCGCCGAGGAGGTGCAATTTCCGTTTGCCGACGTCGGTGAAGACGGCTCGCGCCTTCTGATCTCGCACGTCGCATGGCGCGCCGGTTCCGCGGCGCGGGGCAATCCGCAATTGCGTGACGCGCATCACATTGCCTCGCACTTCCAGCCCATCCCGCTTGCCGCGGCCTGAGCACCTGCTAGCCTCGCAGCGCTAGGGCAGCGGGGGATTCTCATGCGATCGATACGTCTTGCGGTGCTGACCGGCGCCGCGCTGATTGCCGCCATGCCGTCGCGCGCCGACGACAGCGCGGCCTCGCTGGGCGCGGGCGGTCTCGTCTTCGCGAAATCGCACGAAATCCGCATGGCATCGGAAGATCTCTACATCTCGCCCGAGAAGGTGAAGGTGCACTTCGTCTTCCAGAACGACAGCGCGAAGAACATCGATACCGTCGTCGCGTTTCCACTGCCGGATATCGACCTGAAAGAGTACTGGGAATCGCCGATCGGCAACGTGACCGAAGACCCGGTGAACTTCGTCGGCTTCAAGGTGATGGTCGACGGGCGGCCCGTGACCATCCAGGGCGAGCAGCGCGCGATCTTCAACGGCCGCGATGTCACTGCGATCGTGAAGTCGGCCGGACTGCCGGTGAATGTGCTGGGCCGCGGCGTTGAAGTCGACAAGCTGCCCAAGGCCAAGCGCCAGATCCTGATGGATGCGAAAATCGCGGAAGGCGACGATCAGTATCTCTATCCGCAGTGGACGATCCGCACGCGCTTCCACTGGACGCAGAAATTCCCGGCCGGGAAAACCGTCGTGGTGGACCACACCTATCAGCCGGTGACCGGCGGCACCTTCTTCACCAAGTACGACATGGAACGGAAAGGCAAGGACGACTACTGGAAAGAGCGGTTCTGCATGGACCCGCCGACGCTGTCGCGCATCCACAAAATGCTGAAGGCGGCCAGCCAGCGCGATGCCCAGGGCCAGGACGATCTTAATGGCATGCTGCAGATCAATACGACCGAATACGTCCTTTCCACCGGCAACAACTGGAAGGGGCCAATCGGCAAGTTCCATATGACGCTGGACAAGCTGCTGCCCGGGAACACGCTGTCGCTGTGCTGGACGGACGATCTGAAAAAGACGAGCGCGACGACGTTCGAATTCACGCGCGCGAACTATGCGCCCGACCGCGACGTGCGGATGGTCGTGCTGAAATAGGTGCTATCAGCGGCTACGGCGCGGCAGCAGGCTGCTGACCACCTTGTCGAGCCAGCGGCGGAACGGGACCCGCGGTACGGGGTAGAACACGTCTTCGCCGTGCGTCTGAACCAAACGACCCAACATCGAACAAACCCTCGATGGCACCGGTGGGCTAAACCGATGCGTGTACGGATAGTACGCCCACGGACAGTGTGGCGCAAATTCGTGACAGTTTTGGAAAGGTCGCGTTAACGGTGGATTAACCGTATCGGGCTGAGCCCTCAGGACATTCCCCTAGCGGCCGGGGTTCACGTCTGGGATCGGGCTGCGCTGCGGCGCGCCGGGCTGATCCTGCGAGAGATTGCTCTGGCACGACGAAACACCGGCCGCCCAGCCGGCGCGATAGGGCTTGCTCGTCCGGTACAGCAGGTCATCGCGCGTGGTGCGGCGGCCATAGTCTGTGCCTTGCGAGTTCGCCGTGGCGCAGCCGTCTTCGTAGCCGCTCTTGAAATCCGGCGAGTTGCGCGTCGCGCGTTCCGCACGCGTCTCAAACAGGAAACCGCAGCCGGAGAGCAGCACCGCCGAAAGCGCGAGAGCACCGAAACGAACCGCGGATTTGCCGAACATGATGAACAACCGGTTGAGAGCGCGCGCACCATAGCAGACGTCGGCAACGCTGCCACAGTGTTGCGCTTCGCATTGCGCGCATTTTACGCGACTTTAAGCGGCGGCAGCGGACAATCGCCGCACGTTGGGTTGGTCATGGTCGAACCGGAATACAGAAGCCTGCACGTCCTGATCGTGGGCGGCAAAGCGCATCATGTGCGCGTGCTGCGCACTGTGCTTAGCCTCATCGGCATCAACGAGATCGTCGCCGAACAAGAGCCGAGCTGGGCGATGCGCCGGCTGAAAACGCAGTTCTTCGATGCGGTGTTCTGCGACGAGACCGTCGATCCGATCGGCGACGTGCCGTTTGTGATCGCGGCGCGGCGCGAGCCCGATGTGCTCGAGCACATGGTCCCGATCTTTCTCACTTGCAGTGCGGCGCGCTTGAAGCAGGTCAACGCGGCGCGCGACTCCGGCGTGACCGACGTGCTGGCGCGGCCGCTGAGCGCCCAGACCATCATGCGCAAACTCAGCCTGGCGCTGCTCAAGCCGCGCTCATTTATCGTGGCACCGGATTTCTTCGGTCCCGATCGCCGCAGCAAGGGACGCCCGACCTATACCGGCGAAGATCGCCGCTCGCGCAAGACGCGCAAGGTGAAAGTCGCCAAAGCGACAGGTCCGGGCACCAAAAGCGATTACTTCGTCTAGCGTCTCGCACGCGCTCAGGCGGCGAGATTGCCGCCCTTCATCCAGGCTTCCGCCTTGTCGCGGTGGACGGCCCACACTTCGCCGACCGATTCCTTCGGGCGGAAGAAGAGAACTTGCGGCTTGTCGGCCATGCCAGTGTGGACGCTGTCTCCTTCGCAATGACGGCGAAAGGCGCGCTCCACATCGTCTTCGAATTTCGGCGAAACTTCGCGGTTTGCTTTCTCGCTCAGTGTCTTCATGGCGCGCATCACGGACCAACGGCGGAGGCCGGCCGGCTGTTGTGACAGCACCGAAATGAGATCGAGAATAAGGGCTCGGTCAGCCCGCAGGCGGCGGGACATGAGATTGGACGTGCTCATCGGGCGGCCTTTTACGCCATTTGTGACGTTTTGTATTGGGTCATCTTGTAGCGCGTAAAAAAGTGGGCCGACCGTGCTGGGTTAGCACGACCGGCCCGGTTTCCGACGATTGAACCTCGAGGGGGGAGAAAGCTCAGCCGTCAGGAAGACTTAGAAGCGAAGACCCACGCCGACACTAACCCGCGGTTCGCGGTGGCGCACATAGTGGCAACCGAAACGATCGCACACGCGCATCGGACGATAATAGTATTCGCCTTCGTAATACGGGTCGAAGTAGCCGGTCGCATAGGCGGGCGGCGGCGCGACATAGCCGCTGCTGTAATAACCTCCGGTGCGATAGCAGTAGCCCCGCCAATCGCAATTCACGCGATAACATCCGGCGGCGTCACAACGGCGATAGCTGGCGGCGTCTGCGGGCTGCGCCATGGCTGCACTGATACCAAGTCCCGTCAGCCCCGCGACAGCGGCAGTCTTGAAGAATTTCGAAAGCATCTCGTGGCCTCCCTTGGCTTGCACCAAAGGAAATGACGCAGACAACACTCCGTTCCGAATGGAAATTTTCGGGTGTGACGGAACGCTTTCGAGGTTCCGTTCTGTGACCTTAGATGCCTAGAAAATGGGCCAGATTGACAAGCGGGCCCCAGAAGATCGCGATGGCGATCAACGCATAGAGCGACCACTTCATCGTGTAATAGGCGGTGCGATTCCACGCCTTCATCCGCTTGCCGACCATGCGGATTTTGTAGAGCGTGCCGAACGCGCGATTGAGGCCCCCGGTGCGATCGCCGGTTTCGTTCGGCGAGGCCGCTGCGCGCAGCAGGAAGCCGCCGATGGCATTGTTCACCGCCTGCGCCCAGCGATACTTCATCGGCCGTTCGATATCGCAGAACAGGATCACGCGATCGGTCTCAGTGTCGTTCGCGGCCCAATGCAGAAACGTCTCGTCGAATACGACGGCTTCGCCGTCTTTCCACCAGTAGCGCTGACCATCGACATCGATCCAGCATTCGGGATCGTTCGCGGTGGCAAGCCCGAGGTGATAGCGCATCGAACCGGCGTAGGGGTCGCGATGGCGGCCGAGCTTGGAGCCCGGCGGCAGCTCCGCGAACATCGCCGCCTTCACAGTGGGAAACTGCTGCAGGATCTCGACCGTCTTCGGCGCCAGCTGACGCGCGCTCGGATGCGCGTCGTCGTACCACTTGAGATAAAACCGCTTCCAGCCGTTGCGGAAGAAGCTGTTGAAACCGATGTCGTTGTGCGTGCCGGACGCCTTGATCACCGCATTCTCGCGCAGGCGCACCGCTTCCTCGCGGATCACCGGCCACTGCGCGGTGAGCGCCGCGAGTTCGGGGAATTCGCTGAGCGGCAGATAGGGCGTGCGCGGCACCTTGCTGAATGCGTAGGCGAAGCAGTTGATCGGCGCCATGATCGTGGAGTGATCGAACATCTGGCGGTACCACGGATGCCGCACGCGGCCGCGGTAATGCACATAGACGCCGGTGACGACGAAGATGGCGAGGATCACGATGCGCGGATCAAGGAACCACAAAGCGGCAAAAGCCCCTGGATATTCGCTCCGATTCTAGCCCATTCGGCGGGCATTGCGGGAGCGGCGATGCCGCGGCTGCTTAATGGGCGACGGCCGCAAAGGCAAATCTCCGCCCTTTCTGCTAGGTTTTTGCTGCCTTTGAGGACCACCATGGATTCGCTCCGCGCCATCGACGAGGACGAAATAGACGCCGCGCTGGCCAAACGCGCGGGCTTTACCGGCGTGTTGTTCGGAGCCGAACTCAACCTCGATGCGCGGGAGTTTGCCGGGCTGGCGTTCGAGAACTGCCGCTTCGAGGTGCCGGTGGTGCGGGAAGCGGACTTCTCCGAATGCAGCTTCAAGGACTGCACCTTCGCACCGGCCCGGTTCGCGAGCTGCAAGTTCAACGATGCGCGGATGACCAACTGTGTCTTCTTTTCGGCGGAGGAGAAGAACGGCTGCACCTTCGCATTCTGCGAGATGCGGCAGGTCGCGTTCGACAAGTGCAATCTGTCGTCGTCCACGTTCGACCGCAGCGACCTCTACAATGTGGTGGCGGCGGACTGCAGCTTCCGCAGCTGCAAATTCGGCAAGAGCACCTTCCAGAGCGCGCTGTCGCGCAAGGTGGTGCTGTGCGCCGCCAAGTTCGAACGCTGCAACCTCAGCTTTGCGGACATGTCGGCGCTCAATCTGAAGGGCTGCGAGTTCACCGAGAGCAAGTTCTCCGAGACGCTGTTCTTCGAGACCGATCTGAGTGAGGCGGTGTTCACCAACGCGATCCTCGACCGGGCGGAGTTCGAGCGTGCGCGGCTGGCGAAGGCCGATCTGCGCGGCGCGACGATCTCCGGGCTGAACCTCGCCACTGTCGCGGACTATGCCGGCATGACAATCAGCGCGAGCCAGCAGGACGCGATCCTGAGCGAACTCGGCATCAAGGTGTGGCCGGGCTGATGGCGCCTGTCGTGATGATCGGCGGCACGTCGCACGCCGGGAAATCCACGCTGGCGCGCGCATTGGGTGCGGCGCTCGGCTGGGAGGCCATCTCCACCGACAGCCTCGCCCGCCATCCGGGGCGGCCATGGGTGCACGGTGGATGGACGGCAGTACCGGCGCATGTGGTGGAGCATTACGGCACGCTGTCCGATGATGCGTTGATGGCGTCGGTGCTGATGCATTACCGCACCAATGTTTGGCCGATCGTAACGCGATTGATCGCGGAGCGGCAGGACGGGGTGGTGCTCGAAGGCTCCGCGCTTCTGCCGGACCTGGTGGCGACGCTGGGCGGGGATGTACGTGCCGTGTGGTTGACAGCGAGCCCCGACTTCCTCGCCCGCCGCATAAAGGCGGAGAGCAGCTATGACGGGGCTGATGCGGCGCAGCGCCATCTGATCGAGCGCTTCATCGCGCGAACACAACTGTTTGATCGCGCGGTGATGCGTGACGTCCGGCGGGTCGGCCTGCAATGGACGGATGTAGAAACGACGCCGCCGGATGCGTTGCTATCCACCGCGCGCCGTCTGCTAGGCGTTTGACTACCCGGCTTACAGCAAACTCTTCACCACCTCCGGCGGACGGCAGAGTTTGGCGCCTTTGTCGGTCACCACAATCGGGCGGTTGAGCAGGATCGGGTGCGCCGCGACGGCGTCGAGCAACTGGTCATCGCTCGCGTTGTCCAGGTGAAGCGATGCGAACAGCGGCTCTTTCTCGCGCACGATGCCGCGCACTGGGACGCCCATTTTCTGGACAAGGGCCGCGAGCTCATCGCGCGACAACGGATTCTTCTGATAATCGACGACGCGCGGCACAGACCCGCTGGCGTTGATGAACTCAAGTGCGCGGCGGGAATTCGAACACTTCGGATTGTGATAGATCGTAATGGTCAAACAAATAACTCCCGGTCATGGGATGCGCACCCTTACGGACTGGAGCGCCACCCGAAAAGTCCCCTGAACGAAGGGGTCTACCTGAATAAAATGTTCAGAAAAGGCCGCAGTTCCGCGCGAGGCCGATGGCTGTGACCGCCACCCGCCCGAATCTGCGGATCAGTACGTCATCGCATCGTCGCGATAGGTGTGCGTCCAGCGGCAGAGTTCGCCGTCCGAACTGCACAGATAGCGCGGCGTCTCGTGATAGTACGCATCGTTGTAGGTGTCGTCGTCGCCGTCGCGCACGACGTAGCGGCTGTCGTAGTAGGACGAGACGCGGACGCAGGTCAGGCCGTCCTCGCTGCAGCGCACACGATAGCAGCTGCCCTCAGAGCAGCGCCGTTCGAGGTAAGACGCCTGTGCCGGCGTCACGCTTGCGACAGAGGTGAGACCGAGCGCGAGAACGCCGGCCGCCAGACCGATCCTGGTGGTATTGAAAAGCGAAAGCATGGTGTCCTCACTGACGTGTTGCCCGCTCGTGCTGTCAGTGGAAATGACCGCGCAACGCTAAGCGTTCCGTGAGAGACGCAGTTTGCTTGTCGAGGTTCGACACGCGGTAGAGCGCATCGCTCCATTCGCCGGTTCTCACCGGCGACGAAGCGATGCGTTGCAGAAGAATAATCTACTGGTTGGGCGCTTTCGCGAACATCAGCGTGATGCGCTTGTGCGGGCCTTCGGCGGTGAACGTCTCGCTCTTGTCCACCATGCCTTCGAAGCTGCCCTTCACCTGCATCGTGCCGGGGCCTTTCACGACCAGCCACGGGCCGTTGCACACGGTATCGCGCAGCACCTGGCCGTCCTTCGTGATGACGACGTGCACGCCGGAGAGATATTGCGTGCCGGCATTGGCGAATTCGATCTGCGCCGGCCAGCTCTGGAATTCCGGATGATCCTTCGCCGAACCGACACCGGTGCAGGCGGTCTGAATGCCGTTGCCATCAACGATCTGATCCATCGGCGCGGTGTCAGCCAGCGCGCTGCCGGTTGCCAGTGCGGCGGTGAACGCAGCACCGGCCAGAAATTTGGTGAATGTCATTGGTTGTCTCCCGAGATGACGGTTCCCCGTCCCGGAGTTGGAACGCAGGGAACCCGGATTCGTGCCATCAAGCGCGGATGGGTGTGACCGTCGGAAGAAAGAAAATGGCGTCTGTCTGCGCGCGCGGCGCGATAGAAACGGTCATGTTGTACATGTGGCCAATCTTCATCGGCGTGTCGAAGGCCGGATCGCGCAGCGGCAACAGCAGCGGCCGCTGGAACGATGCCAGTACGGCATTCAGCGAGTCCGCAGGATAGTCGGCGCGGGTTGGAAGGTTCGCAAATGGCTGCGCATCTTCGCCCGCGCCATACAGCATCCACACAGAAAACGACTTCAGACCACGCTCCTGCGCGAGATGCGCACCGAGCGATGAGACCTGGCCGCCGCCGGGACCAACGCCCGTACTCCCGACGGGATCACCGTGTCTGGCGAGATGCAGGGCGTGGCCCATCAGAATCATGCGCGTGCCGCCGTTCAGCACTTCGGCATTCGCGAAGTGGCGTTTCATGATGTTCTCACGCAGCGCCATCGCCGGGCGCACGGCGTCGTAGGTCTGTGCACTGTAGGCCAGTCTGATGTAGGCGAAGCTGTCGGCCAGTGCGTCGAGCGCAAACTGCACATCGCGGGCGATTCCTGCACCGACGTCGGTCGCAATAACAGCGGCGCTCAGCCTGCGCAGCCTTTGTGCTTCGTCGTAGGCACTCTCGCCCGGTACCTGTTCGAGCGCGTCCAGAAAGCGTGCGACGCGGTCCTTTGCCGCAAACGGCGCCAGCCAGGCACGGATGTCTTCGTAGCCCCCACCCGGCGCGCCATCGATGTCGATCCCGTAGAGCCGCTGTGCACCGACCGCGCGAATGCCGCGATAGAAGCGCGACTGTTCGGACACGAAAGCCGCCACCGGATAGTCCGGCACTTTCAGGATGCCCGCCGGCCGGTCGTCGCGATCCTTGCGCAAGTGGCCGAGGTAGTTGAATGACGGCAGCTGCGCGAACGCACGCTCGTCGCCGCTCGCAAGATAGCGCGACACGCGCACGCCGTCGGACCAGCCGAGCTCTTCGGCGAACGACGTCCAGCCCTCCGCGATCAGCCAGTTCGCGAAGAAGAGGCGGAAGACGCTCTTCTCGTGGACAAAATGGTTCATCTCGCCGAGGCACACGAAATCCGCCTGAGCCACCTGTGGTGCGAACGCATCGAGCGCGGTGGTCTTCGTCGTCGCGCCATCGAACGGCGCGTCAAAGAAGATGGCATCGCGCGCGATGACGTCGCGCAAATTCACGAAAAGCGTTCCCACGCCGCCTGGCGCGAGATGCCGAGTGCGTCGCCGATCTGCTGCCAGCTCACGTCGCGCTCACGCAGAAGATCGATGGAGCGCTGCAAACGGCCCGCCACCTCCTCATGCGTCTTGTTCTGCGCTTTCAGCATGACGAGGAGATTTTCCGTCGGCATGTCTCTCGGCCAGTCGACCTTCGGCGGTTCCGCGCCTTCCGGAAGATCGGGCGTGTCTTCGATGATCTTGGTGCACAGCGCGACGCATTCGTTGCAGACGAACACCGCGGGGCCTGCGATCAGCTTTTTCACATCGTGCTGCGACTTTCCGCAGAACGAACAGAACAGTGTGCTGGTGGTGACTTTGGGTTTTCCGGCATTCATGTGCTCTCTCCTGTCATGAATACCCTGACAGTCAAGCTTACCCTGACACGCTTGTCAAGAGATACCTTACGCGGTTGCACCCGCTAAGAGGGTTGTGTTTCGATCCACGCCTCTGGGGGATTTCATGCGCAAATGTTTGCCTTGGGCCGCGGCCCTGTTCATCGCCGGCATGCCCGCGCACGCCGCGACGCAGAAGGCGGTGGCGAAGTTCATCGACATCAACGGCCGCGAGGCGGGCACGGCGACCTTCACCGGCACGCGGCACGGCACGCTGGTGGAGATCAAGGTCACCGGTCTCAACGAAGGGCCGCACGGGGTGCACATCCACACCTCCGGCAATTGCGATGTGAAGACCCGCTTCACGACCGCCGGGCCGCACTTCTCGTTCGAGGCGAAGCCGCACGGCTTCATGGCGCCGAAGGGCATGCACGCCGGCGATCTGCCGAACGGCTACGCCGCGCATGACGGCACGTTGCAGGCAGCGTTCCTCACCAACGCCTTCGCCCTCGGCGACGGCAAGAAGTCGATCTTCGACAAGGACGGCGCGTCGATCATCATCAGCGGCCGCGCCGACGACTACGCCAGCCAGCCCGACGGCCGCTCCGGCGACCGCGTCGCGTGCGGCGTGATCGTGCGCACAGTGGGACCGGCGTCGCGCGGCAAGAAGAAGAAGCGCTGACGGCTTCGTGATCCCGGCGCGGCCGTACTGCTTGCTATAAGCCGCGCGATTTTTCCGCGAGAGCCACCATGCGCCAGCACGCCTCCACCGTCGTCATGTTCGCGACCGTCGCCCTGTTCGCCGCTGCGGGCGCGTATGCCGGCGGCACCACGATCCCGGCCTATGTCACCACCGCGATCGACGATCCGGCGCGCGCCAGCGACAAGCCGGCCGATGCGCGCCGCCACATCGCCGAACTCACCGCCTTCGCGAAGATCAAGCCGGGCGATGTCGTCGTCGAGCTGGTACCGGGAAACGGGTATTTCACGCGCGTCTTCTCGAAGATCGTCGGGCCAAAGGGCCACGTCTACGCGCTGTGGCCGACCGAGTATGCCGCCGAAGCAGTCAGCAATGTCGAAGACATGCGCAAGATGGCGGAGCTGCCGCAATACGCCAATGTCGAGGTCGTCGTACAGCCGGCAGCGCAGTTCAAGATTCCTAAGCCGATCGACGTGATGTTCACCTCGCAGAACTATCACGACTATCCAGACAAGTTCATGGGCAGCATCGACCCAGTGGTGTTCGGCAAACAGGTCCATGCCGCGCTGAAGCCGGGCGGCGTGTTCATCGTCATCGACCACGTCGCCGACGCCGGTTCAGGCCTGCGCGACACAGACACCTTGCACCGCATCGATCCGGCGAAAGCCCGTGCGCTGGTCGAAGCCGCCGGTTTCAAATTCGATGGCGAGACCGACATCCTGCGCAATCCGGCGGACGACCACAAAAAGGCGGTGTTCGATCCCGCCATCCGCGGCCGCACCGATCAGTTCGCCTATCGCTTCGTGAAATAGCGCATAGCGGCAACGCGCGAGACGCACGGCATAGCCGCATCGCAGCCTTCGCATGAAGGAATCATGCATGATGCGCCGGAGCGCGATCCCCCGAAGTGTGCAGCGGTTCGGGTCAGATCGCGCGACCATTAAACAAGGGCGCCGTATGATCCTTCATCAGATGCACATCTCGGGTAACTGCTACAAGATTCGTCTTGCTGCCCATCAGCTCGGCATTCCGCTCACGCTTAAGGACTACGGCCTGCATGACGGCTCGACCCGCTTGCCGGGATTCCTCTCGATGAACCCGAACGGGCGGGTGCCGATGCTGGAGACGGACGAGGGAAAATTCCTGCCCGAGTCCGGCGCCATTCTTTCATTGCTGAGTGAAGGGACGCACCTGCAGCCGACGGACCGGTGGGCACGGGCGGAGATGCTGCAGTGGATGTTCTTCGAGCAGTACAGCCACGAACCCTATATCGCGGTGGCCCGCTTCGTGGTGGCCTACGGCTCGCCCGAACTGCGCGAGCGCCGCAAGGGTGAGATGCCGATGCTGATGGAGCGCGGCAATGCCGCTCTAGGCGTGATGGAGACGCACCTTACCAACCGCGACTGGTTCGCAGGGGATGCCTACTCGATCGCCGACATCGCCCTCTACGGTTACACCCACAGCGCCAGTGAAGGCGGCTTCGATCTTTCAAAATATCCCGCCGTTGTGAAATGGCTGCGAAGGGTAGAAGCGCAGCCGGGATATATTCCGTTGGCCAACACTTCTGGTTGACCGCAGTTGCATCGGAAGTGGGCACCCCCTATATCAGCGCCCGTTGAGGCCGCGCAGCCTTTGAAGAGAAGTTTAAGGCGCGCCCAGGCATCGCCCCGGTCCAAATGGGGTGGCCAGCTGGAGTGACGACGACGCTTTCCCTGAAAAAAGTCGCGACCTCATCCCGATGCGAGCATGTCGTTCGCAGCGGCACTTAATGCTTTCAGGAGAAAGCCAGTATGACTATCGGTCAGGTCAAGTTCTTCAACACGACAAAGGGTTTTGGTTTCATCGCGCCGGAAGGCGGCGGCAAGGACGTGTTCGTTCACGTCACGGCTGTCCAGGCTGCCGGTCTTCGTGGCCTCAATGAGGGCCAGAAGGTCAGCTTCGACGTCGAAGCCGACAAGCGCGGTCCGAAGGCCGTGAACCTCAAGATCGTCTGAGTAGAACACCGATCTTCAAAGAAACGGCGCCGGAGCGATCCGGCGCCGTTTTCTTTTTCTGCCTCGTTTTGGGGCAATGGTTGATTCCAAACGAAAACCGCGCGCCGCGGGAACCAATTTCGTTCTGCGCATAACCCGGCGCATTTGCTATAATGCATGAAGCCGGTGAGGGCTCCCGGTATGTGAAGCGTAAGCACGCTTAGAACATCCGTGCTCCTGTTTGTCGAAGCAAAGGAGCTGACAAATGAAGAATTATCGGTTCGATTTTTTGAACCCCGCAGGCGAGCAAATCCGATCGGAGATGCATGCCTTCAAGGAAGATATCGACGCGCTGGATACGGCGCGCACGCTCGGCGACGGCTACGCGATCGAGATCTGGAACGAGGATTATCGCGTGGCCCGCGTGAAGCGCCGCGACGCGATGCTGAACGAACGCGACCTGGAATCGCTCTGAGGCTGGCTACTTCGGCTTCGGCTGCCACAACTCGATCTTGGTGCCATCGGGATCGACGATCCACGCAAAGCTGCCGCTCGGATCGCTGTCGTCGCGTTTGAGAACGGCGACGCCCTTGCTCTTCAGCATCGCCAGAAACGCATCCAGATCGTCCACCGCAAAGTTCAGCATGAACTCGCGCGTCGATGGCGCGAAGTAATCGCTCTTCTCGCCGAAGGGGCTCCACACGATCACCGGCGGATGCGACGGCGCATCGAGCGGCAATGCAGCGCCGCCCCAGTCTTCAATCTTGAGTCCCAGCACATCGCGATACCACGCAGCGAGCGCCTTCGGATCCTTGCTCCGGAAGAACACACCACCGATGCCCGTGATGCGTCCGGTCTTTGGCGCATCGTCGGCTGCGGCCGGCATCGCCAGACCGGCAGCCATCGTCGCTGCAAGTGCGAACACCATGGCTTTGGCGGACCGCACGCCGCGTTTCGTCGTCATCATTCTGTCAATCGCCCCAAAGTCTCGTGCCAACATTGCCAATAGCGCGCTGTGCGCCGCCGCTGCGCACGCTAAGCTTCCCGCATTTCGAGTCCATATCTTCAAACAATCGAAGGGGAAAACGATGGATATGCGCAAACTCACGGCCGAGCTTCTCGGCACGTTCTGGCTGGTGCTTGGCGGCTGCGGCAGCGCCGTACTCGCGGCCGGCGTACCGGAGGTCGGCATCGGTTATGTCGGCGTCAGTCTCGCATTCGGTCTCACCGTGCTGACCGGTGCTTACGCGTTCGGCCACATCTCGGGCGGCCACTTCAATCCGGCGGTCACCGTCGGCCTGTTCACCGCGGGACGCTTCCCGGCGAAAGATGTCGTGCCCTACATCATCGCGCAGGTGATCGGCGGCATCATCGCCGGTGCGGTGCTGTTCGAGATCGCGAGCGGTCACGCCGGCTTCAGCGCCGAAGCGAGCGGCTTTGCTTCCAACGGCTTCGGTGAGCACTCACCACAAGGCTACTCGATGAACGCGGCGATGGTCACCGAAGTGGTGCTGACGTTCGTGTTCCTGATCGTGATCCTCGGCGCCACGTCCTACACCGAGCCGGCGGGCTTCGCGCCGATCGCCATCGGCCTGTGCCTGACCTTGATCCACCTGATCTCGATCCCGGTGACCAACACGTCGGTCAACCCAGCGCGCTCCACCGGCGTCGCGATCTTCCAGGGCACCTGGGCGATCCAGCAGCTCTGGCTGTTCTGGGCCGCCCCCATCGTCGGCGGCGCCCTGGCCGGCTTCTTCGGCCGCTGGCTGAACTCCAACGACAAGACGCCGACACAGACGAAGATGTAAGGCTGAGGAGGTGCTGGTGCACAAAACACCAGCACCTTTCCTTTTTCGTCATCACCGGTGAGCCGAAGCGCAGCGCAGGCCATCCCGGTGATCCATAACCGCAGTGTCAGCCGCCTGAGCACATCCTGTAACCACCGAGGTTATGGATAGCCGGTACGCCCTACGCTTCGCTCCGGGTCGACCGGCTATGACGGCTCGGGGAGGAGTAGGCGTCTCAGAAATTTGCGGCGCTAAGCCCACCGCGCTACACCGGTTTCCACGGAAAACGGTGACCAGCCTTGGGTTTCGACAAGCCACACCATGACGATCTGCTCGACGGCGCGGCCCTGCGGCACGAGCTGACCGCGCTCGCGCAGGAGGTGAAAGACAATCACCTGCGCAAGGCGGCGCTGGCTCTCATCAAGGCGCGCTTCTCCGACGCCCGGCTGTGCGTCAAAGGCGATGTCGAATCCGGCAAGTGGGACGGCGAGCGTGCGGCGCAGGCGCTGTCGCATATCCAGGACACGCTGATCCAGGTCCTCTACGACTTCGCGACCAAGCACGTGTACTACGCGCAAAACCCGACGACCGCCGAACGCATGGCGATCGTGGCGACCGGCGGTTATGGCCGCGCAATGCTGGCGCCGGGCAGCGACGTCGATCTGCTCTTCATCCGCCCGTTCAAGGAGACGGCGTGGGGCGAGAGTGTCATCGAGTTCATCCTGCACATGCTGTGGGACCTCGGTCTCAAGGTCGGACATGCAACGCGCTCGGTTGCCGAATGTATCCGCCTGTCGCGGCAGGACATCACCATCCGCACCGCCCTGCTCGAGGCCCGCTTCCTGTGGGGCGACCGCGCCGTGTTCGACGACATGCGCAAGAAGTTCTGGGCCGATGTCGCAAGCCGCGCCGGACCGGACTTCGTCGAGGCCAAGCTCGCCGAACGCGACCAGCGCCAC
>DATAHD010000187.1:0-18435 GCA_036263395.1 Rhizomicrobium sp.
CGAAGGCCTCTCCATCCGCCGCTTTGTCGAGCTGAAACTGGTGCGCGAGCGCACCGCCCTCTTCGCCCTGTCCTGGACCCTGATGCACCACATCGACGAGGCGAGCCCACTGCACGGCCTGACCGTGGAGCGGATGATCGAGGGCGACATGGAGATCATCGCCATGCTGTCCGGCACCGACGACACGATGGCCGAGCAGATCTACGCCCGGCACGCCTACACGCCCGACTGCATCCAGTGGAATCGGCACTTTGTGGACGTCCTCGACCGCACCCCCAGCGGAAGGCGCGTGGTCGATTTGACGCGGTTTCACGATACCGAGGAGGTCCACCTCGCCGGCACCCCGATTACGTCTTGAGAGGGGTGGGCGCGGCCGGTAAGGTCCGGCCCGCCATGGACAAGTTTACGCAACTGACGGGCGTCGCCGCCCCCCTGCCGATGATCAACGTCGACACCGACATGATCATCCCCAAGCAATTCCTGAAGACGATCAAGCGCACCGGCCTCGGCACCGCGCTGTTCGACGAAATGCGCACCAATCAGGACGGCACGCCGAACCCGGATTTCGTGCTCAACAAGCCCGCCTATCAGAAGGCGCAGATTCTGGTGACCGGCGCGAATTTCGGCTGCGGCTCAAGCCGCGAGCATGCCCCGTGGGCGCTGCTCGACTTCGGCATCCGCTGTGTGATCGCGACCAGCTTTGCCGACATCTTCTATAACAACTGCTTCAAGAACGGCATCCTGCCGATCGTCCTGCCGCAGGCCGACGTCGACAAGCTGATGGACGATGCCGAGCGCGGCAGCAACGCCATCATCTCCGTCGATCTGGAGAAGCAGGAGATCAAAGGGCCCGACGGCGGCACCATCACGTTCGACGTCGATCCGTTCCGCAAACAATGCCTGATCAACGGCTGGGACGACATCGGCCTCACGCTCCGGCACGAGAAAGACATTTCCGATTTCGAGGCGAAGCGCGCCGCGCAATCGCCCTGGCTGGCTTAAGATTCACCCTCCCCTTGAGGGAGGGTCGAAAACGCACAGCGTTTTCGGGGAGGGGTCGAGGATCTCTCCGACACTGAGGAGGGACATTCGATGACCGATGTACTGCGCGACGTCAAAGACGGCTTGATGACCTTGACCATCAACCGCGCCGACAAACTCAACGCGCTCAGCTTCGACTGCTTCAAGGAATTCGCGAGCGCGGTCGATTACGCCAACGCGCATGTGAAAGAGATCGGCTGCGTCCTTCTCAAAGGCGCGGGCCGCAGCTTCTGCGCCGGCAACGACCTCGGCGGCCTCGGCAGCGTGTTCAACGAAGCCGACAGCTCCCGCTTCCGCAGTGAGACGGTCGAACGCCTCGCCGCCCTGCCGATGCCGGTGGTCGCCGCGGTGCAGGGCCACTGCCTGACCGGCGGTCTCGAGATCGCGCTCGCTGCCGACATCATCATCGCCGCCGAAAGCGCCAAGTTCGGCGACACGCACGGCAAGTGGGACCTCGTCCCGGTGTGGGGCCTCAGCCAGCGCCTGCCGCGCCGCGTCGGCCGCGCCAAGGCGCTGGAGATGAGCTTCAGCGGCCGCTTCGTCTCCGGCCGCGACGCCGAGAAGACCGGCCTCGCCAATTTCTGCGTCCCCGATGCCGAGCTCGAGAGCGCGACTGCCGCGTTCATCAAGGACGTGCTCGCCAACTCCTGGCGCTCCAGCCGCGCGATCAAGAAGCTGGTCGACGACACCGACGGCATGCCGCTGAAAGCCGGCCTCGCCCACGAAGTCCATCGCAGCGAAGGCATGGGCCCGGAAACCAAGGACCGCCTCGCGGCGATGCGGAAGTAATTTCTTCCCCCTCCACTTGCTGGAGGGGGCGCGACGCAAAGCGGCGCGGGGGAGGATTTCTCCACCCACTCACTTCTCGTTCGCTTGTCATGGCCCGCCAAGTGCGGGCCACCCAGGTGAGGCAAGCTCGAGTGGATCAGAATAAACCTCAGCGCCACGCTGAGCAGCAATCAAAGCCCAACTGGGTGGCCCGCACGTGGCGGGCCATGACAGCAAGGGGCAGAAGGAATCGAAGATGACCTACAACATCCTCCTCACCCCCGGCGATGGCATCGGCCCTGAAGTCATCGAAGAAACCCAGCGCGTGCTCGGCTGGTACAAAGCCAACCGCAATCTCGCCTTCACGACCGAGAGCGCCGCGATCGGCGGCATCGCGCACGACACGCTCGGCACCTCGGCGCCCGACGCCACCGTCGAGAAAGCGCTGAAAGCCGATGCCGTGCTGTTCGGCGCGGTCGGCGGCCCGAAGTGGGACACACTACCGTTCACCCAGAAGCCGGAGCGCGGACTGCTGCGCCTGCGCAAGGATCTCGGCCTCTTCGCCAACCTGCGCCCCGCGCTGTGCTTCGATGCCCTCAAAGATGCGTCGAGCCTGAAGCCGGAGATCGTCGCCGGTCTCGACATCCTCATCATCCGCGAACTCACCGGCGGCGTGTACTTCGGCGAGCCGAAAGAGATCACCACGCTCCCCGACGGCCAGCAGCGCGCCGTCGACACGCAAGTCTACACGACCAGCGAGATCGAGCGCATCGCCCGTGTCGCCTTCGAACTCGCGCGCCTGCGCGGCAACAAGGTGTGCTCGGCCGAGAAGAACAACGTCATGGTCTCCGGCGTGCTGTGGAAGCAGGTCGTCACCGCCCTGCATGCCAAGGAATTCGCCGACGTGCAGCTCAGCCACATGCTGGCCGACGCACTAGCGATGCAGCTGGTGCGCAATCCAAAACAGTTCGACGTCATCGTCACCGACAATCTGTTCGGCGATATCCTCTCCGACGAAGCGGCCCAGCTCACCGGTTCGCTCGGCATGCTTCCCAGCGCCTCGCTGGGCGCGAAGGACGCAAGCGGCAAGCAGCACGCGCTATATGAACCGATCCACGGCAGCGCACCGGACATCGCTGGCCAAGGCGTCGCCAACCCGATCGCCTGCATCCTCTCCTTCGCGATGTGCCTGCGCTATTCCTTCGGCCGCATCGAAGACGCGACACTGCTGGAAAAAGCCGTCGACCGCGTCCTCGCCGACGGCCTGCGCACCCCCGACATCATGCAGGATGGCAAAACGAAGGTCGGAACCGCCGCAATGACGGACGCGATTTTGAAGGCACTGGACAAGCTGAACTAAGCTTGTCATCCCCGGCCGAGCGCGCAGCGCGAGGGGAAGGGGACCCAACTGCCAAACCACTAACGGTGATCCCGCATACGCGCTAAACCTGTGCGATGCGCGATCACTGCTATTTTGTGTACATCCTCGCGAGCCAGATAAACGGCACGCTGTACGTCGGCGTGACCAACGACGTCATCCGCCGCACCGGCGAGCACAAGAGCGACATCTTCAAGGGCTTCACGAAGAAGTACGGCGTGCACACGCTCGTCTGGTTCGAACGTCACAGCGACATCAACATCGCCATCGCCCGCGAGAAGCGGATCAAACGCTGGAATCGCGCGTGGAAGCTGCGGCTCATCAACGAACACAATTCCGGCTGGAACGATCTCTACGACCGCATGCTCGGTGAGATCGCGCTGCCGGATGTAGTTGAGTCCTAATCCTCCACTGTCATCCCCGGCCGAGCGATGCGCAGCATCGCGAGGGGAAGGGGACCCAACTGTCAAACCACTAAGGGTGCTTCCGGGCTTGCCTCTGTGAGCGCATGCCTTCGAGACCGCGCTGCCGGACGCAGTTGGGTCCCCTTCCCCTCGCGCTACGCGCTCGGCCGGGGATGACAATTTGGTTTGTGTTTTAGATTAGTGCGTCCACCGCAACGGCGCCGGTAACAAACCCTCCGGCGCGTATTCGATGTGAACCGTCCGCCGGTGCCGCGGCGACTTGGCGGCGGAGGAGGCGTGCAGGATCAGCGGCTTCATCGCCAGCACCGATCCCGCATCGGCCAGACACGTCTGCTCCTGCATTTCGACACGCAGTCCCGCAATGCGCTCGCCTGCAATCCGCCCCAGTCCGTGCGATCCCGGCAGCACCTTCAGCGGACCGTTCTCTGCATCGTTGTCGTCCAGGTGAATGCGCAGCGTGATCATGCGCTCCAGCACCTCCACCGGCGGCTGCACATGATGCACGCCGGACTTCACAGACCAGCGCGTCCAACCATCGACGTCGTGCTTCTCCGCCACCGCGAGCGTTAAATCCTGATGCCAAGCCACCGGCCAGTTCGCGCCCGGTGTCTTGTCGAAGAAGATGCCGCGCACCGGCCGCGCATTCGCACCGATGCAAGCACGCACAATCGTCATCACAGCCGGCGCACGCGCGAGCGCCGCGATCTCCGCAACGGCGAGAATGTTTCGCGCGCCGAACACATCGTTGCCGCGCGTGGAGCGCGCCCAGTCGGCGTTTGCCGCAACCGTGCGCAGCGCCGCAACCTCTTCCGGCGTCAGAACATCCGGAACGATTGCGAAGCCGTCACGCGCCACGCCATCGGCGATGTTCAAGGCTCGATCACCGTCTTCCCGATCACGCTGCGGTCCTGCAGCGTGCGCATCGCGTCCACCGCCTTCGAAAGCGGAAACCGCGCATACACATGCGGCCGGATCTTGCCGTCGGCTAGCAGTTGCGTGATCGCGGCCATGTTCTCGCGACCTTTCTCGGGAAACTGCCGCCCATACTCGCCGGCGCGCACGCCCATGATCGAGTATTGCTTGATCAGCGGCATGTTGATGCTGATCGACGGAATGCGCCCGCTGGTAAAACCGATGATCAGCAGCCGGCCGTTGAACGCGATGCAGCGCGTCGACTCGTCGAACACATCGCCGCCTACGGGATCGTAAATCACATGCGCCCCGCCGCCCGTGATCTCCTTCACCTGTTCACGGAAGCCCGACGACGGCAGCACATGATCCGCGCCGTACTCCCGCAGGAACGCGCGCTTCTCTTCGCTCGACGCCGTCGCAATCACCTTCGCGCCCAGCACCTTGCCGAGGTCGACCGCCGCCAGGCCCACACCGCCCGCTGCGCCATGCACAAGCAGCCACTCGCCCGCCTGCAATTCGCCGCGCCGTACCAGCGCGACCCAGGCCGTGAGATACGCCACGGTAAAGCTCGCCGCTTCCGCGTAACCGACACCGTCCGGAATCTTGCGCAGCCCCGCGGCCACCACCTGCGTCTCCTCCGCATAGGAGCCGAGCCCACCGGTGATCACCCGATCGCCGACCTTCACATTGGTGACGCCCTCGCCCACCGCGATCACATCACCCGCGGCTTCGCTACCCGGCGTGAAGGGCAGCGGCGGCTTGTGCTGGTACTTGCCCTGCACGGTGAGGATGTCGGGGAAGTTCACCGCGGCGGCGCGAATGCGCACTCGCACCTGCCCCGCACCCGGCGGCGGCAAGGTCACATCTTCGAGTTTCAGCGTGCCGATATCTTCGGCGATCTCACGACAAACCAGCGCTTTCATGGAATCAGGCCGAGCCCTTCGCCCAGCCGGTGTCGTTGGCCGGTTCTGTTTTCACCACATGCGGCAACGCCTTGATGCCGCCGACAAACAACGCCGTCGCAAACGCCGCCGCTGCGGCCGGATCGCGGTTCTCGCCGCCGCGCAACACCATCCGTTCCGCCGTCTCGAACGCCACGCCGACAATCGCCGCCATCAGGAAATCGGCGTCGATCGGCGGAAACAACCCGTCCGCAATCGCCTTCTCGATATCGACACGCAGCTCCTCGAAGCCGGCGATCACCTCCGGCGTATCCATGCGCACCCGCGTCACGTCGGCGGTGTGGCGCATGTTGCGGAAATTGACGTCGTCGCGGGCAACGAACTCGAAGAACGTCTGGAAGGTGGCGGTGATGAACTCCTCCACCGTCTTGGCCTCGACCCGTGCCTCGTGCAGCCGTGGCCGGATCTGCAGCGCCACGTCGTCCCGGATCGCCTGGTACACCTCTTCCTTCGATTTGAAGTAGTTGTAGAAGGTGCCGCTGGCGAGCGGCGTCGCGCGGATGATGTCGCGCACCGTGGTGGCGCCATAGCCCAGCTCCGCAAACACCTGCCGCGCCGCGTCCAGGATCATGGTGCGGTTCTGCACCTTGGTCCGCTCCCGTTTGCCCGAGGTGGAATAGGGCGAAGGCGGTTTGGTGGCGAGTTGGGATTCCATGAGGGGGCCTTTGGCTATGACAGACTTGGGAGTCTAGCCATGCGTGACACGCCGTCAACTTTTCGGTGCGTCAAGGTCCGGGTTTGACTTCCGCTGCGCTGCAACCGCCAATCTGGCGGCCATGAGCGATGCACCCAACGACTTCTTCGAATCCATCCGCGAACGCATGTCCCAGACCGCCTATTTCGCCGGAATTGGCGCCGAACTGGTGCATGTCGAGGCCGGAAAAGCCCAGGTCCGCCTGCCCTATGGTCCACATCTGGTCGGCGATCCCGACACCGGCGTCGTGCACGGCGGCGTCATCACCGGCCTGCTCGACCAGACCTGTGGCATGGCGGTCGGCTCGGCCCTGCGCGAGCATCGCTCCTACGCCACGCTCGACCTGCGCATCGATTATATGAAAGCGGCGAAGCCTCATCAGGATATTCTTGTCGAGGCGGAGACGGTGAAGGTCGCGCACGAGATCGTCTTCACGCGCGGCATCGCCTATCAGGAATCGCGCGACGTCCCGATCGCGATGGCGACGGGCACCTTCATGATGACGTCCACGCCGACGACGGCGGGTGGCTGAGATGGAGCTTCTCGTCCAGGCCGCGGCCGCCGGTCAGCGCCCCGATCCCGCAACCCTGATCGCCGCCATTCCCTACTGCCGCCATCTCGGCGTCAGTGCGGAGATCGACGGCGATGCGGTCAAGCTCACCATGCCTTTCGCGCAGCAACTGATCGGCAATCCCATCCTGCCCGCGCTGCATGGCGGGGTGATCGGCTCGCTGCTCGAAACTGCCGCCATCATGCAGGTGATCTTCGAGACGCGCGCCGTGAAGCTGCCCAAGCCGGTTGACATCACGGTCGACTATCTGCGCTCCGGCCGCGCGCTGACCAGCTATGCCCGCGCCCGCATCGCCAAGCAGGGCCGCCGCGTCATCAACGTGCATGCCGAGATGTGGCAGGAAGACGAAGCCAAACCGATAGCCGCCCTGCGCGGCCATTTCCTGCTGAGCTAATTCAGCGGCCCGCCGCCGACGCTCATGCGTCCGGCGCCGAGCAGTACGACCGCGAGCGATCCGAACAGGTAGAACGCCTGCAGCTCGAGTTGATAGCCGCCATGCTGGTTGATCGCCGTCAGGTCCGGCAGATGCATCAGCGAAACCGCGGCCAGCATGTTGATCACCATCACGCCCGCCCCGATGCGTGCGAACAGGCCGACGATCACCGCCACCGGCGCGACGATCTCACCGACGAACACGCCATAGGCCACGAACGCCGGCACGCCATGCGCCAACAGCGCCGTCTCGATGGCGTCGATCCCGTTGAGCAGTTTGTTGATGCCGTGCAGCAGCAACAGTCCGCCGACCGTCACCCTCAGAACCAGCTTGCCGATGTCGTCCAGCATGATCGCGCTCCAACGCGCCATCACACTATTCGGCGGCCTGCTCCTGGGCGAGCGGTTCGCCATAGGATGGTTGATAGGCGAGCGAGGCTCGCGCCTTGGCCAGCGCGGCGCGGTTGATCACCGGCCGCGTCGCCTTGTGATAGCTCGCCATGCTGATGCGTTTGCGCGGGACGGCCCGCGGCGGCACCACGCGGGCGGCCTTTTCCGGGATGACGGGCAACTCGGGCTCGAGCAGCGATGCGTCATTCGCCGGCACGGGCGCGGAGACGACGTCATCCATCACGGGCGCAGCCGGCTCTGGTGCCGCGACAGCAGCCGCGCGGCGAAAGAAGCTCGCGCGAATGCCTTCGATTACCATCAGCGCCGCAAACGCGACGCCGAGGCCGATCAGAATTTGCATCGGCACCGGCTGGCGCACGACGACACTACCCAAAAGCGACCAGACTGCATCCAGACCCGGCGCCGAACCGGCGTCAGTCATAGTGCCGCCGCTTGAAGAAACTGGAGCGGATACCTTCGAGGAACATCACTGCCACGAACGCCACCGCGAGCCAGCTCGCCACCTGATACTGAATCGGCTGCGCTGCGATCATCGCATACGCCGAATGTCCGACTTCAACCCAACCCGTCATAACGCACCCCCAAGCACGCCTGTGCCGGAGAGTTTGCATGAAGCGGGCCGCGGCTAACAATCGGAAAACGCAGTAAACACGCGGTTTTCTGAAATTGTGTTCGCCCAATGCGAAGGCGCTTCGCTTAAAACTTAAGCAGTATCACGCAACGTCGGCGCCAACCGCTGCCGCCACGTTGGCAAACCCATCGCGCGCAAGGAGTGCCGCGAGGTCTTCGAGCATGCGCCCGACCAGTCCCGGTCCTTGCAGCGCCAGCGCCGAATAGAGCTGCACCAGCGACGCGCCGGCGCGAATCTTCGCATAGGCCTGCGCCCCCGATGCGATGCCGCCGACACCGATCAGCGGCAACCGCGATCCGATACGCCGGCGCATCTCGCGCAGGATTTGCGTCGATGGTTCGAACAGCGGTGCACCCGAGAGACCGCCGGTCTCGCGCGCGTGTTTGCTCTTCAGACTCTCCGGCCGCGCGATGGTCGTGTTCGACACGATCAGCCCATCGATCCCCGAGGCGAGCACCACGCTCGCGATATCGTCGAGCGCCGACAGCTCGAGATCGGGCGCGATTTTGAGAAGCAGCGGTACGCTGAGCCCCATGTGCTCGCGCTCAGCAGTCAGGGTCTCCAGCAGCCGCTCCAACTCCGCGCGGTTCTGCAGCCCGCGCAGTCCCGGCGTGTTGGGCGACGAGATGTTCGCCGTCACATAGTCGGCTAGCGGCGCCAGCCGCGCGAACGCCACGCGGTAATCGACGACGCGGTCCGCCGTGTCCTTGTTGGCGCCGATGTTGATCCCGACGAGACCCTGCCGCTTGCGCCGCTTCAGCCGCGCCGCCGCCGCTTCCATCCCGCCATTGTTGAAACCCATCCGGTTGATGACGGCCCGGTCCTCCGGCAGGCGGAACAGACGCGGTTTGGGATTGCCGATCTGTGGACGCGGCGTGACGGTTCCACACTCCACAAAGCCGAATCCGAACCGCAGCATCGCGTCCGGCACCTCGGCGTTCTTGTCGAACCCTGCCGCCAGCCCCACCGGATTGGGGAAATCGAGCCCGAAAACCCGCTGTGCGAGACGCTCCTGCGCAACCGTATGTTGTGGTATAAGCCCTTGTCCCACCTGCAAAAGCGCGAGGGTTGCGCGGTGCGCCCCTTCCGCCGGAAGAGCACGAAGCGCGGCTGCGCCCACGTCAAATATCGTTGCAACGTTCATTTGGGACTGATAATTCCTACGCCAGATTCCGTTCTAGGATCATTTCTGGTCCCGGACGGACCCCCTTCTCAAGGCCGATACAAATGCTGTCGCACAAACAGGTTTGGGCTGCCATCGATGCGTTGGCCTCCCGTTATGACATGTCCGCCTCCGGTCTTGCCAAGGCCGCGGGCCTCGACCCGACGACCTTTAACAAGAGCAAGCGCGTCGCCGCCAACGGCAAGACACGCTGGCCCTCGACCGAGAGCGTCTCGAAGATTCTCAACGCCACCGGCGCCACCATAGAGGATTTCACCGCACTGCTGGTGGGTTCCGAACCGCACGGCGAAACCCGCTACATCCCGCTGATCGGCCTCGCACAGGCGGGCAGCAAGGGCTTCTTCGACGACAGCGGCTTCCCGGTCGGCACCGGCTGGGACCAGATCGCATTCCCCGAACTCGCCGAAGAGCACGCCTATGGCCTGGAGATCAGCGGCGACTCCATGCAGCCGATCTTCCGCGACGGCGACCGCATCATCGTCTCGCCGATGGGCAACCTGCGCCGCGGCGACCGCGTCGTGCTGAAAACCAACGACGGCGAAGTGATGGTCAAACAGATCGCCCGCCTCACCGCGACGCGCGTCGAACTGAAGTCGCTGAACTCCGACTACGAAGACCGCACCTTCGAACTCAACGAACTCGCCTTCATCCACCGCGTGATCTGGGCGAGCCAGTAAGCCATCCGTTCACCTCTCCCTTGCGGGGGAAATATGTGCGATTGCAAACCTTGGGGCGGATGAGGTGAAGGATGGACGATAAACCAAGGTCAGGGCGATCTCTTCAACTACACCGCGCAAGAAGCAAACACTGAAGAAATCTTGACGATGGCGATGAGATGAACGCGAGAAATAGCCCCTTAGGGTTCATTGCATTAGGCGCTGCTTTTGGCATCGTCTTCGATTATCTAAAGGTGGAAGCGTCACCGTTTGCCCTGTTTGGTGCCATTCCAGGTGCAGCAATTGCTGCACTCATTGTTTGGTTATTCACCGGACCAAGGCCGCACGGCGACAGTGAGACGGACAGAATTGAACCGCACTAGTTGCGGTAACCCATGGGTTTGCAATCGCACATATTCCCTTGCGGGGAGGTCGTTTTCGCGAAGCGAAAACGGGTGGGGGCTGCTCTACGGATACCCCTGATCGCGCTTCAGCAGGCGCCTGAACTCCGGCATGTCGTCGTCGCGCAGCGCATCGACCAGTTCCTGCGCGCGCCAGCGGGCGAAGTTTTCGTACTCGGTCTGCGGCTTCGTCTTCACCACCTTGCGCAATACGTCTTCGACCTTGCGGCGGTAGGTTTCGATATCGAGCGCCGACAGCGACAGCGCGTATTGATAGCGCAGCGCGATGTTGTCCGGCTCGACCGCGAACGCCTTGTCGAAATCGGCAAAGCCCGCTTTTAACGTCGCGCCATAGATCATGCTGGCGAGAAACGCACCACCGGCGCGCACGACCTCGACGTTCCAGCCGCCGCGCGCCGCCAGCGCCCACGGATCGTCTGCATCGATGCTCAGCGCCTTGTCGAGCTGCGCCTTCGCTTCGTCGGGATAGCCGCGCATCTTCGCCGTCATCAGCCCGACAATGCGCGCCTCATACCCAAGCGTCGCCGCAAGATAGACCCGCGCCGCCACATTGCGCCCATCGACCGTGATCGCCTTGCGTGCCAGCTTCTCCGCGCGCTGCAGGCATTCCATGCACGGCACGGCTTTCTCCGCCGCGATCGCCATCGCCGCGCGCGCCGCGGTGGCATAGCCCGGCGCATCGCCCGCATCGCTGCCGGCGCGGATCGCCCCTTCGTATTTGCCCGCCGCATAAAGCTCATAGGGCGTGTCCGCCGCGGCCGGTGCGGCGACGAGCAGCAACGCCAGCACGAGCGCGAGACGCGTCATGCCGCTTTGAGGAATTCGCCGGTCAGCGCACGCCGGATCAGCGCCGCTGTCTCGCGGCAACCGAACAGCGCGGCGAACGAGCCGAAACGCGGGCCCTGCGACTGGCCGATCACGACCTCATAGATCGCACCGAACCACAGGCGCAGCGGCTCGAAGCCGTGCTTCTTGCCGATCTCGTAGATCTCGAACTGCACCTTCTCGCTGTCGCGTTCGTCGCCCAGCCGATCGAGCGCATCGGCCAGCTCGCTGAGCGCCGCCACTTCTTTGTCGCTCGGCGCGCGAAACTGCTTCGACGGCTTCACGAAGTCGTCGTAGTAGCGGATCGCGTAATCGACCAGCTTGTCGAGCCCCGGATTGTCCGTCGGATTGGCTTGCGGCGCATACGCCTTGATGAAGCCCCACAGCACATCGCGGTTGTGCGCGTTCGAGGCGCTCACCAGGTTGAGCAGCAGCGCAAACGACACCGGATAGGACTCGCGCGGCGGATTGCCGTTGTGGATGTGCCACACCGGGTTCTCGAAGCGCTCCGCCTCGCTGCCATTCTCGTTCGAGTGATAGGCGTTGAGGTGCTGAATGTATTCGTCCACCGCCTTCGGGATCTGATCGAAGTACAGCTTCTTCGCCGTCTTCGGCTTCTGATACATGAACAGCGAAAGGCTCTCGCGCGGCCCATAGGTCAGCCACTCGTCGATGGTCATGCCATTGCCCTTCGACTTGGAGATCTTCTGCCCCTTGTCGTCGAGAAACAGCTCGAACACGAAATGCTCCGGCGGCAGACCGCCGGCGATCGTGCAGATGGTGTCGTAGAGACCCTGCGACGGCAGATGGTCCTTGCCGAACATCTCGTAATCTACGCCGAGCGCGGCCCAGCGCATGCCGAAGTCCGGCTTCCATTGCAGCTTGCAATGCCCGCCCGTCACCGGAACAGTCTCTTCGCTGCCGTCTTCTTCGATATAGGTGATTGTGCCCTTCGCCAGATCGCGGCTCACCACCTTGGCCAGCAGCACCTTGCCGGAGCGCGGCGAGATCGGCAGGAACGGCGAGTACGTCTGCTGCCGCTCTTCGCCGAGCGTCGGCAGCATCACATCCATCACACGATCGTATTCCGCGAGCACGCGCAGCAGCGCTGCATCGTAGATGCCCGACTTGTAGAGCGCAGTCGCGCTGCCGAACTCGTAGTCGAATTCGAAGTTATCCAGGAACGCGCGCAGGCGGGCATTCATGTTGTGCCCATAGCTTTCATGTGTGCCGAACGGATCGGGGATCGAGGTCAGCGGCTTACCCAGATTGGCGGCCATCATCTCCTTGTTCGGCACGTTGTCCGGCACCTTGCGGAGCCCGTCGAGGTCGTCGGAAATCGCCAGCAGGCGCGTCTTCACGCCGGGCGCCAGCGCCTCGAACGCACGCCGCACCCAGGTGGTGCGCGCCACTTCGCCGAACGTGCCGATATGCGGCAGTCCCGACGGGCCATACCCCGTCTCCAGCAACACGGAATCGACCGGCAACCCCTTGGCCGCCTTTTTCTCCAACCGGGCCAGCAGCTTACGTGCTTCGTCGAACGGCCAGGCGCGCGCCTGCTGCGCCGCTTCAGTTCGTGTCAGGTTCCCGGAAGTCATTGAAATTGCTTGCTCTTAAGCGTTTCGAAAGGGCGCGAAGCTAGGTTTTGGCGGGGAACCAGTCAATGACCGAAGCCGAGACATCGCTGGAAGCCCGCGCGACCTTCGCCGATCGCGTGGACATTCTATACGCCATCGGCCGGCATTACCTCTCCCTGCCCTTCGCGGCGCTTTGTCTGCCGACCGCGTTCTTCTCCCACACCGGACCGACCTGGTTCACGGTGATGCCGCTGATGCTGCTGCTCGCGGTCACGGTCGCGGCGGAGCAACTCAACAACACCTACTTCAAGCGCCCGCGCATGGGCGACGCGGCGTATTGGGCATGGCGCTACACCTTCATCTCCGGCATCGCGGGGGCGACGTGGGGTGTCGGCGCAATTCTGTGGTTCGTGCCCGGCTCGTTTCCGGCGGAGGCTTATCTCTGCCTCGCCTTCCTCGGCATGACGGCGACGGAGTTCATCGCCCGCGCCGCCTATCGCCCCGCCTTCGTCGCCCACACCGCGCTCTCGCTCGGCCCGCTGGTCATCGCGCTTCTGATCGAAGGCACGATCTACGAAATCCTCACCGCCATCCTTATCTCGTTCTTCGGGGCGGTTCTCTACAGCTACTGCAACGGCATGGCGCGCCTGCTCGACGAGAGCATCCGCCTGCGCCGCGACAACGACGGTCTCGTCATCCGCCTCAACCGCGAGAAACAGGAAGCCGAACGCGCCCGCGATGCCGCCGAGGCGAGCGCACGCGCCAAGTCGATCTTCATCGGCAACATCAGCCACGAAATCCGCACACCGCTGAACGCGCTGCTCGGCATGGCGCAGCTGCTCGAACGCGCCGAACTCGAAAAGCCGCACCGCGATCATGTGAAGGTGCTGCTCGAAGCCGGCCGCGGTTTGCAGACCCTGCTCGACGACGTCATCGCGCTCTCGCGTCTCGACAGCGACGATGAAAGCACGGCAGAGGGTTGTGACGCGGCGCAGGCCGTGCGCGCCGTTGCGCGTCTGCTGCAACCGCGCGCGTGGGAGAAACGCCTGCGCCTCAACGTCAGCACACCGCCGCAGCTTCCCAACCTCGCCTGTGATCCCCGCCGCATCCGCCAGGTGCTGCTCAAGCTCACCGAGAACGCACTCAAGTTCACCGACAGCGGCGGCGTCGAACTGCGCATCGAACAGATACGGCCGGAGCGCGGTCCGGAAGCGCTGCGCTTCAGTGTCATCGACACCGGCTGCGGCGTGCCGCCGGAAGTCACACCCAGTCTTTTCGAACCGTTCACGCCCGGCGATTCCTCTTACGCCCGCCGCCATCAAGGTGCCGGTCTCGGCCTTGCCGTTGCCAAACGCATTGTCGGTTCGCTCGGCGGTGAGATCGGCTTCGAGAGCGAGCCTGGCGAAGGCTCGACCTTCTGGTTCAGTATTCCCATCGCCCGCCCGGTGTTCGCCGAGCCGCCGAAACAGACGTCAAACGAAGAACCGCCGTCGGGCCACACCTATCTGGTTCAGATCAACGATCCGCGCGTGCGTCTCGCGCTCGCCAATCTGCTCGAACCGTTCGGCAACACGCTGGAACATGCCGACGACATCGCCGATGCGGTTGCGCGCAGCGGCCGCGAGTCGTTCGATGCCGTCATCACCGCCGCCAACGACGCCGACATGCTCGCCGCCGCACCGGCCAATCGCGCGCCGGTCGTCGCCATCGTGTTCAGCGGCGAACGCGCCCCCGCCGGTGCCGCCGCAACCTTGCGCTGGCCCGCCGATGCCAACAGCGTCTTCAACATCCTGCGCACCCTCGCGCCGCGCACCGATGCGGACGAAAAAGAAAAGAAGCCCGCCGAGATGCCGGCTGCGATCGACGCACCGACCTTCGCCGCGCTCGAAAAATCCGTCGGCCTCACCACGCTGATCGAGATCCTGCAGTCCTACATCACCAATGCGGAAGAGCTGACCAACGCGTTCGCTGCCGCGTGTCAGGACGAAAACTGGGACGAAGCCGCACGCCTCGCGCAAGACATGGCCGGCGCCGCCGGCGGCCTCGGCCTCGCCGCCATCACCACCGCCGCCCGCAGCTTCACCCAAAAAGCCCGTTCCGGCGAAGACCACCACGAACTGCGCAACGCCGCGCAGACCATCGTCGGCGAACACCTCCGCGCCCGCGCCGCATTGGTGAGTTTGTATCCGAACCTGGCGGCGTAACTCCCCCTCCACTTGGTGGAGGGGGCGCAACGCGCAGCGTTGCGGGGGAGGATCGCGCCACACTTCGCGACACTTCCAACAAACTCCGACGACATCCTCCAACTAGCCTCCCCACAACTTGAGGGAGAGCCAAATGACCTGGGGACTAAGACCGCGCCGCCATCTTCCCCCTCCACCTGGTGGAGGGGGCGACGCGCAAAGCGCGGCGGGGGAGGATTGCGCCGACAAAATTACCCAAGCCACCACCCGCGCCCGCAAACTCCGCCGCGCGGAAACCGCGTCCGAACACAAACTCTGGCAACACCTGCGCCGCAAACAAATCCACGACGTCCGCTTCCGCCGGCAGTTCACACTCGGCCCCTACATCGTCGACTTCGTCTGCCTGCGCGCGAAGCTGGTCATCGAGGTCGACGGCTTCAGCCACACCACCATCGAGCAGATCGACTACGACGAGAAGCGCACACGCTGGCTGAACCGCGAGGGCTATCAGGTTCTCCGCTTCTGGAATCTCGACGTCCTCACCAACCTCGACCGTGTCATCGAACGCATCGACATCGAAACATTGGCAAGGCTGAAGGAGATTCCCCCAAAATTCCCCCCTCCACTTGGTGGAGGGGGCGCGGCGCGCAGCGACGCGGGGGAGGATCGTGGTGATGAGCTTCGGCGGAGAGGTCCTCCCCCGATCAATCGCTGACGCGATTGCTCGCCCCCTCCACCAAGTGGAGGGGGAAAATGTAGTATACCCCCCCCCATGCCCCGCATCGCCGTCGCGTTCTACGTCGTTCTCTGGCTCATCGCCTTTCTCGTCCGCGCGTCGCTGCCCGGCGGAACGATGGTCCTGCCGCTGTTCTCCCTCGTCGTCTTCGGCATCGCGCTGCCGCCGCTGGCGTGGTGGCTGACCCGCCGCGTGCAAACTCCAACCCTCACGATCCCCAAACCGAGAACCGAACTCATCGCGATCCTCCTCTATCTCGCGATCTTCGCCATCGTCGTGCTCGGCTGGGCCTTCACCGCACTCAAGACAGCACTGCCCGAGCTGAGCGCCCACGAACTCGCGCTCGACGCGGTCAAAGCCGTGACAATGATCGTGCTGCCCGTCGCACTGCTGCGCCTCTGCGGCTCAGACATTGCCACACTCCTCGCCCCGCGCTTCCAGGCAAATCTGCTCCCGGCTCTCATCGGGCTCGGTCTCATCATCCTGCTCATTTCCACCTTCGTGACCGGCGCGTTCGAAGCCATCGCCGCGCTCCCACCCGTCACGCTCGCCTGGGCAATCCCCGCCTGTTTCCTCTGGCTCGCGATCACCGCCGGGCTTTGCGAGGAAGTCCTCTTCCGCGTCGCGCTGCAGACCCGCCTCGAAGCCGTTCTCCAGACCACACTCCCCGCCATCCTCATCGCGTCGCTGATCTTCGCGCTGGTCCATGTCCCCGGCCTCGTGCTGCGCGCCGACACGAGCGATCCGTCGTTGGGCACCCTCCTCGGCGCCGTCGCTTACGCCATTGCTGTGCTGTCGCCGCCGGGCGTGTTCCTCGGACTGGTCTGGATGCGGACCCGCAGCCTTGCGCTGGTTGCCATCCTGCACACGCTAGTCGATCTGCCGCCCAATCTGGCCGAGTTCGCCCATCGCTGGACCTGATCGCGCCACGCGGAATATCTGCCGCTTCCTTCCCATGGCCCGATGCGCGAAGAACGTCGGACAATGGCCGTGCAGATTCCCTATCCCGCGCTGGTTCCCGTCGCCGGTGGCGCTGTCGTCGCCGACGGCAGCGGCGCGCGCCGTGTCGGCCGGGATGAAGCACGCCGCATCTTCCGTTCAGGCGACGTCTTGCTCGCACATGCGGTGTTCGTGTCCGGTCGCTTGCGCACGCCACCGGCGCGCGCGGTGTTCGACGTGCTCGAGCTCTTCGCGTTCGTTCGCCCCGCGCATCCCTTCATCCCGAGTCCGCTCGGCCTCGCCCGCGCCCTCCACCTCGAACTGCCGCACGACGCCGAAGGCTACGCCCGCGCACTCATCGACGCGGCACAAACGCTGCTCGAAGAACTCGCGGGTCTCCCTGGCGAAACCAAAGCCAAGCTCGCGCCACTCGCCGCCTCACTCGGCAAGGCCGGCTGGCGCTGGGGCGCACCGTGCGTTGCTGCGCTCGGCGAGCCCGAACCATCCAACAATCCGATCCGCGGCTTCGAAGCGTGGCGAGCCTTGCGTGAGTGGGAAGACAGCGCCGCCCCCGACAAACCCTCCGCCCATCCGGTCAGCGACAGCGAAGCCATCGCACGCCTGCGCGACCTCGTCGGCGACACGCACGAGTCCCGTCCGGAGCAGAGCGAATACGCCCAGGCCGCGACCTACGCCTTCGGCCCGCGCGAAACCGAAGGCGCCCCGAAGATCGCACTGATCGAAGCGGGTACCGGCACCGGCAAGACACTCGGCTATCTCGCGCCTGCCAGTGTGTGGGCGGAGAAGAATGGCCCCGGCCTCTGGCTTTCCACCTACACCCGCAATCTGCAGCGCCAGATCATGCAGGAGATCGCGCGCCTCTATCCCGATCCGGCTGAACGCAACGACAAGGCGGTCGTGCGCAAGGGCCGCGAGAACTATCTCTGCCTGCTGAACTTCGAAGAGGCGGTGAAGCGCAACGCCCTCGCACCTGGACAGCGTGCCGTCGCGCTCGGCCTCACCGCGCGTTGGGTCGGCGCCACCTCAGACGGCGATGTCAGCGGCGCGGGCTTCCCCGCCTTCCTCGCCGCCTCAATGCCGCTGCGCGAGATCACCGACCGCCGCGGCGAGTGCATCTATTCCGCCTGCATGCACTACCGCACCTGCTTCATCGAGAAGGCGATCCGCAAAGCGCGCCACGCGCCGATCGTCGTCGCCAACCATGCGCTGGTCATCGCGCAGTCGTCACAGGACTGGCTCGCCAGCGATCAGACGACCGACGCGCCGCCGGAGCGCCGCACGCGCTACGTGTTCGACGAAGGCCATCATCTGTTCGATGCCGCCGACAGCGGTTTCGCCGCGCTCATCAGCGGTCAGGAGATGGCGGAGCTGCGCCGCTGGATTCGCGGTCCCGAACGCGGCGCGCGCAGCCGCATGAAGGGCCTGCAGGAACGCGTCAAGGATCTGATCGACGACGATGACAACGCGAAAGACGCGCTCTCCGAAGCCGTCGCTGCATCCGGCGCCCTCGCTGCCGAAGGCTGGCTTGGCCGCGTCGCACAGGGCGGCGCGCACGGTCCCGGCGAAACCTTCCTCGCCGCCGCCTATCAACACGTGCTCGCGCGCAACGACGACCGCGACGCGTTCTACAACATCGAAGCCGGTGTGGAGGCGCCGGGCGAAGACCTC
>DATAHD010000188.1:0-3471 GCA_036263395.1 Rhizomicrobium sp.
CTCCAGCACGTCCTTGAAGATGTCGCGGCGGGTGCCGAGGTGCAGATCGCGCACGAGCAGCTTCACGATATCGCGGTGACCCGGATAACGCGCCGTCTTGTAGTTGAGGTTGTCGACCTTGCCGGCGAGCGTGTCGCACAACGTGCCGAGGCCGCCGGAAGTGTTGAACGCCTCATACTCGACGCCGTCGAGGGTGAACTGCTCCAGTTCTTCGAGCGCCGGCACTTCGACCTTCACGCCGTCGCGGATGGATTCGCACGGGTTGCAGTACTCGTTGATCAGACCGTCGGTCGACCAGGTGAGATTGTACTTCAGCGCATTGTGCGGGAACACCGGCAGCGCACCGACGCGCATCTGCACATCGCGCAGCTTCTCGAACTTCTTGGCGAGATCGTAGGCGACGATGGAGATGAAGCCCGGCGCCAGACCGCACTGCGGGATGAAGGCGGTCTTCGCGCCTTCGGCCAGCCGCTTGATGGTGCGGGTCGACTCCACATCTTCCGTCAGGTCGAGGTAGTGCGCGCCGACCTTCTTGCAGGCCTCGGCGACCTTCGACGTCAGGTTGAACGGCGTCGCGGACAGGACGATGTCGTGGCCTTCCACTTCATGAGCGAAGTCCGGAGAGGTGATGTCGACCTTGCGCAGTTCGACATTCTTGCGCGGCATGCGCTCCAGGCTCGCCGCGTCCTTGTCCGCCACGGTGACCTTGTAGTCGCCCGTCTGGGTCAGGAACTCGGTAATGGCGATGCCGATCTTGCCGCCGCCGACGAGCATGACATTTTTCATAACAATCTCCGGTACTTAAGCTTTAGAGAAGGTGCCTGAGGGCAGTGCCGGATGGCATCCGGCAAAGTGCCGGAATATCAGCTATGCTCCGGCGAATCGCAGGGGAACCCGGCGTATCGCCGGGTGACGCATGAAGGCCTCCGATGCTGACCTGATCGCCCTGCTTCGCGCCAATGCGCGGGAGCCGACGGCCGCCCTCGCCCGCAAGCTGGGCCTTGCCCGCTCCACCGTGCAGGAGCGCCTCGCCAAGCTGGAACGCGAGGGCACCATCACCGGCTACACCGTGAAGGTCGCGGACGACGGCGACATCAACAAGGTGCGGGCCGTGGTGATGATCTCCGCCGACCCAAAGCAGGCCGACCGTGTCACGGCGGAGTTGAAGAAGATGCCGGAGATGCGCTCGCTGGTGGCGGTCGCCGGCGCCTACGACCTGATCGCGACGGTGGAAGCGGAAACCACAGCGCGGATCGACACCCTGCTCGACCGCATCGGCCGCACACCGGGCGTGGCGCGAACCGTGTCGTCAATCGTGCTGAGCGAGAAGTTCAGCCGGTGATCTTCCCCCTCCACTTGGTGGAGGGGGCGCAGCGCGAAGCGATGCGGGGGAGGATCGCAGTGGTGAGCGCGATCCTCTTTCCAGTTCTGTGCGGAGAAATCCTCCCCCGCGCCGCGTTGCTGTCGCAACGCGTCACGCCCCCTCCAACAAGTGGAGGGGGGAGACTTACGCCGCCCTTGCGTACCGCGCGGTGCGGGCCATTGTTTTGTGGAGATGAGCCGCGACGTGCGGGGCGGCGAATTCGGCGCCGACCATGAAGCGCATCACGGGGCCGAAGCTGTTCATCGCGCTGAGGCCGACCGTGTAGAGGCCCGGCACCTTTGTCTCGAACACGCTCGACACGTCCGGCATACCGCCGCCGGGGGCCGCGCCCTCCGCGAGGTCCGGTGAAAGAAACGCAAGGCGGTGGAAGTCGGGCTTGTAGCCGGTCGCCGCGATGACGTGATCGAACGACAGCGTCTCTTCGTGGCCCGTGCGGTCGACGAGGTCGAGCGACGCGCGGCCGTTCCACATCGCGGCGCGCTTGATCGAGCGGCCGAGCGTCGCCGGGATAACCCCTTCGACCTTCTCGCGCATGTAGAAGCCACCGGCCGGATGACTGTGGCTGGCGATGGCGCGATCCTTCATCTCCTGCGGCAGACGGTGGAACATCAACGGCGCGTGGGCGCAGAAATACGACTTCCAGCCGCGGCCGATGCCGGACGCCGGCGCGGTGATGCGGCGATACAGCGTTTCGTCGGCGGCTTCCGGCACGCGATTGAAGTCGAGCTTTTCGTCGCGGGCAACGATGCGCGGCAATGCACCGACTGCGCGCAGCGAGTCGGCCGCATTGATCGCGGACGCACCACCACCGATCACGGCCACCTCTTTGCCCTTGAAGGGTGAGAAATCCCGATGATTGTAGCTGTGGCTCAGCGCATCGCCCTTCAGCGGCGCAAGCACGGCCGGTGTTTCGGCGTACCAGGTGATACCGGCCGCGATGATGACGGCGCGCGCTTCGAATGTCTCTTCCTTGTCGGTGGTGAGCGTGAAGAGATCGCCCTTGCGCGTCAGCTTTGTCACCATGCTCGCGTCGAGCTCCGGCACGTTGTGCGCGCGGAACCAGTTGCCATAGGCCACGAAATTGTCGAGCGACACCGGCACGCCTTCGTCGCGATAGGGGATGCCGTTCTTCAGGCAGTAGTCCTTGAGCGTGTAGCCCGGCGCGGGTGTCGAGAGGTTGGACACAAAGCCATCCGACTTCAGCATCATGTCGGCGGGCATGTGCGTCGCCCAGCTGTCCATCGGCTTGCCGAACACGCGAAAGTCCACGCCACGGGCGCGCAGATGCGCCGCCAGCGAAAGACCGTAGGGACCGGAACCGACAACCGCGACGTCGACAACCATACGCATCTCCAATTTCTGTGTCGGATCGCCGTGAGGCGTGGCAGCCGACTGGTTCAAAATGATCTCGTGCCAGTCGGTTATTCCAGTTCTGTGCCGGAATGGATTTTGCTGAAGGGGTTGGCAGGACCTCTTCGGATAGCTGCCATGACCCGTAAAGTTCTTCTTGTGACGACCGTGAGCTGGCCGTCGGTGCCGCGCTATGCCGCCGGCTTTGCTGCTGCCGGCTGCAAGGTGGATACCTTTGCCCCGGCCGGTGCGCCCGTGACGGCCAGCCGCTACATCGACAAGCACTACGTTTACGAAGCCTTTACCCCGATTTCCGCGCTGCGCCAGGCGATTGAGAAGTCGAACCCCGATCTTCTGGTCGCCTGTGACGACCGCGCGGTAACCGTTCTGCTCCGCCTTGCAGAGAGTGAAAACGGCCGCTTCCGCGCCCTTGTCGAGCACTCGCTGGGCCGGATTTCCAACTATGCCGAGATGCTGTCGCGCAACGATTCCCTTGCTGCGATGGCGGCCGAAGGCGTGCGCATTCCGCTCACTTATCCTGTCTCGAATGAGGACGAGCTGGAGCAGCGCCTGTCCCAAATCGGCTATCCCGCTGTCGTAAAATCGGACGGCAGCTGGGGCGGTGAGGGCGTGATCGTCGCGCGCGACCACGATGCCGCCATCGCCGCCTATCGCCGCCTCGCCAATCCGCCGTCGCGCCTGCGCAATCTGGTGCGCGCTGTGCGCCGCCGGGACAT
>DATAHD010000189.1:0-2706 GCA_036263395.1 Rhizomicrobium sp.
CGTTCGTACGGCTTCACCAGGGCGCGGATGCCATGTGCCGCGTCTTCGAGCGAGGGTGAGGTCTTCAGCGGCTTGTGGAATTCGAGGCCCTGCGTTGCCGCGAGGAGTTCGATGGCGGTAACGGTGGCCGCGTTCTCCGCCATGTCAAGCAGGCGTCGCGCGCCGTGGGTTGCCATCGAGACGTGGTCTTCCTGATTGGCGGAGGTCGGCACGGTGTCGACGGAGGCGGGGTGGGAGAGCATGCGGTTCTCCGCCACCAACGCGGCGGCGGTGACCTGCGCAATCATAAAGCCGGAGTTGAGGCCGGACTCTTTCACGAGGAAGGCGGGAAGGCCGCTCATCTTCGGATCGACGAGGACGGCGACGCGGCGTTCGGAGATGTTGCCGATTTCCGCCAGGACGAGCGCGAGCTGGTCGGCGGCGAAGGCAACGGGCTCGGCATGGAAATTGCCGCCCGAGACCACTTCAGTTTCGCTGAGCACGAGCGGATTGTCGGTGACGCCGTTGGCTTCGATCTCGAGTGTGCGAGCGGCGTTTTTGATGACGTCGAGTGCGGCGCCCATCACCTGCGGCTGGCAGCGGAAGGAGTACGGGTCCTGCACCTTGTCGTCGGCGCCGGGGGCGCGGTGAGACTCGCGGATTTCGCTTTGCGCCATGAGATCGCGCAGCCGTGCGGCGACCGCGATCTGGCCCGGCTGACCGCGCAGGGCGTGGATGCGGGCATCGAACGGAACATCGGAGCCTTTGAGCGCATCGGTCGACATCACGCCGGCAACGATGGCGGCGGCGAAGACTTTCTCCGTTTCGAACAGACCGGCGAGCGCGAGGGCGGTGGAAACTTGCGTGCCGTTGAGGAGTGCGAGGCCTTCTTTCGGGCCGAGGGTGAGCGGCGTGAGACCGGCTTTCGCGAGGGCAGTTTTCGCGGTGAGCTTCTTGCCGCCGACATGCACGTCGCCGATGCCGAGCAGAACAGCGGAGAGATGCGCGAGCGGCGCGAGATCACCGGAGGCACCGACGGAGCCTTTCGATGGGATGCAGGGATAGATTTCGGCGTCGATCAGCTTTGCGAGCATCTCAATCGTCTGGCGGCGAATGCCGGAAGCGCCGCGCGCCAGCGATGCGGCTTTCAGCACCATGATGAGGCGGACGATGGCGTCCGGCAGCAGCGGGCCGACGCCGCAAGCGTGGCTGAGCACCAGATTGCGCTGCAGCTCATCGAGATCGTGACGTGCGATGGAGGTGTTGGCGAGGAGGCCGAAGCCGGTGTTCACGCCATAGACGATCTCGCCGCTCTCGACGATGCGCGCGATGGCGGCGGCGCCGGCATCGATGCGCGCGAGGGTTTGCGGCGTGAGGTCTATGCGCGTGGGAGATTCGTAGACGGCGCGGAGTTGGTTCAACGTCAAAGGTGCATCGAAATTCATTTTATTCTCTCAGTCCGTCATGGCCGGGTGAGCCGGAGCGAAGCGCAGGCCATTCCCGGCCATCCATAACCTCGCTGTGTGACCAGCGAGGCTCGTTCTTCAATACGGAGGGTATGGATGGCCGGTACGCCCTTCGCTGCGCTACGGGTCGACCGGCCATGACGATCCTTTGTTAGATAGATGGAAGATTGAGGTGTTGTTCTTTTGCCGTCTCGATGGCGATTTCGTACCCGGCGTCGGCGTGGCGCATGACGCCTGTCGCAGGGTCGTTCCACAACACGCGGGCGAGTTTTTCTTCGGCGTCTTTGGTGCCGTCCGCGACGATGACCACACCGGCGTGTTGCGAGTAGCCCATGCCGACGCCGCCGCCGTGATGCAGGGAGACCCAGGTCGCGCCCGACGCGGTGTTGAGCAGTGCGTTGAGCAGCGGCCAGTCGGAGACCGCATCAGTACCGTCGCGCATGGATTCCGTTTCGCGGTTCGGGCTGGCGACGGAGCCGCTGTCGAGGTGGTCGCGGCCGATGACGATGGGGGCGCTGACCTCGCCTTTCGCGACCATCTCATTGAACTTGAGACCGGCGCGGTGGCGGTCGCCGAGACCGATCCAGCAGATGCGCGCGGGCAGGCCCTGAAATGCGATGCGCGACTTCGCCATGTCGAGCCAGCGGTGCAGATGCTTGTTGTCGGGGAAGAGTTCTTTCACCGCCTGGTCGGTTTTGTAGATGTCCTGCGGATCGCCGGAGAGTGCGGCCCAGCGGAACGGGCCGACGCCGCGGCAGAACAGCGGGCGGATGTAGGCGGGAACGAAGCCCGGGAAGTCGAACGCGTTGGCGACACCCTCGTCTTTCGCGACCTGACGTATGTTGTTGCCATAGTCGAAGGTCGGAATGCCTTGCTTCGCGAAGGCGAGCATCGCGGTGACGTGCTTGGCGATGGATTTTTTCGCAGCGGCGGCGACGGCGACGGGATCGCTGACGCGTTTCTGCTCCCACTCCGCGACCGTCCAGCCTTCGGGAAGGTAGCCGTTGACGACATCGTGGGCGCTCGTCTGATCGGTGACGGCGTCGGGCTTCACGCCGCGCTTGATGAGTTCGGGAAGAATTTCGGCTGCGTTGCCGACAAGGCCGACGGAGATGGCTTCCTTCTCCTTCGTGGCCTTCGCGATGAGCGCGAGGGCTTCATCGAGGCTGTCTGTAGACGTATCGAGGTAGCGTGTCTCCAACCGCTTCTCGATGCGCGAGCGCTGGCATTCGATGGCGAGCATCGAGGCGCCGGCCATCGT
>DATAHD010000190.1:0-2772 GCA_036263395.1 Rhizomicrobium sp.
CTTCGGGGCCATTGTCGACGTCGAGCAGGATGGCGTCGAAGCGCGCGGTGCTTTCGGCGATGATTTTGCGGACGTCGATCTCGCGCAAGGTGACGCGCGGATCGTCGAGGCTGGTGCCGGTGAGTTCGGCCATCGGGCCGCGCGCCCATTGGATGATCTTCGGCACGATCTCCGCCACGGTGATGTCGGCGTCCGTGTTCAACGCGGCAAGCGCGGCGCGCAGGGTGAAGCCCATGCCGTAGCCGCCGATCAGGATGCTGCACGGTTTGCGATCCTTAATGCGCTCGCAGGAGAGCGCGGCGAGTGCCTGTTCGGAGCCGCTGAGGCGGCTGTTCATCAGCTCGGTGGTGGCGGTGCGGATCGCGAACTCGCTGCCGCGCTGCATGAGGCGGAGTTCGCCGCCATCGGGTACGGTTGCGGTGTCGAGGGTTTGCCAGGGGATCATGGGGTGGCTTTAGCATGGTGCTTGGTTTTGTGCTGCTCTCACTTACACACGTATTGTCATCCCGCCCGCAGTGGAGCGAAGCGAAACGGAGAGCCGGGACCTATTGCGACTGCAAGTGGGTGCTCGCCGTTGAGACAGTCGCTTGCGGAGCGATGGGGCCCCGCCTCCGCATCCGTCTTCGCTCTTCGAGAGACGGCGCGGCAAGCATCGCGAGGTAAAGCTATTCCGCGGCCAGGGATTGGCGATGGGGTTGCTCGAATTCGAGTTCGCCGCGGCGGCGCGGCAGGGCGTGGGGGAGCTCGCTCTGGATGTAGGCGAGAAGCTTCTCGCGCATCTCACAGCGCAGGTCCCACGCCTGTGGCGAGGTTGCGGCGCTGACGAGGACGCGCAGCTGAATCGTGTTCTCCGTCGCATCGCTGACCTGCACGTTGATGACCTGGCCGTTCCACAGCTTCGATGCCTTGGCGATTTCTTCCGCCTTCTTGCGCAGGCGCTCCACCGGCGCGGTGTAGTCGAGATACAGCATCACCGTGCCGATGATGGCGGAGGACGAGCGTGTCCAGTTGGTGAAGACGTTCGAGCTGAACCATTCGAGCGGCACGATCTGGCGGCGCCAGTCCCACAGGCGCACCACCACGTAAGTGGAGGTGAACTCCTCGATCCAGCCCCACTCGCCGTCGATCACAACGGCATCGTCGATGCGGATCGGCTGGGTGATGGCGAGCTGGATGCCGGCGATAAGGTTGCCGAGCAAGGGACGCGCGGCGAGACCGGCGGCAAGACCGGCAACACCCGCGGAGGCGAAAAGGCTAATGCCGAACTGGCGCACGGTGTCGAACGACATCAGGGCAAAGGCGACGGTGAGGATAACGACGAGGGTGCCGATGGCCTGCCGCAGGACGCGCATCTGCGTAACCGCTTTGCGCGCCATCAGGTTGTCGGCGACGTCGAGCTTGAGGCGGCCGATGTAGCGATCGACCGCGATGTTGGCGAACACGAGCGCGATCCAGCCGATCAGGATGACGAAGGCGGCAACGAGGATGCGATGGCCCGTATCTTGCGCTTCATTCGGCAGCGGCACGAGCGGGAGCGCAGCGGCGACGGCGAAGATCAGGATCGCGAAACGGCCGACGCGGCGCGTGCGCTGGAACACCAGCTGGATCAGCGGATGCCAGCGCTTCGCGAGACGATCGGCAACAGCATAGAGAATGCCTTGCAGTACAACGCCCAACGCGAAGATGGCGGCGAACACACCGAGAGCGATGATCCATGACGGCACAAAGCCAAGATGTGCGTTTACGAACTGTGACAGTGCGTTTGGTTGCATGAATCCGCAGCCCTTTGGATTTTGACCAAAGGGTTGGAAACGGCCCGCGGCGCGGGGTGTTCCGAGAGTTCCTAGGCGGTGCGGTGTTTCGCGCGGCGGGCCAGCATCGCGAGCGGGATGCAGAGCAATGTGAGGCCGACGGCGATCTCCATGCCGAGAATATCGGCCGACATGAAGAGCACCAGCAGCGTGGCATCGACGATGAGCACGATGGCGGGAAGGATCGGGTAACCAACCGCGCGCCACGGGCGCGGCAGATCAGGCTCGCGGCGCCTGAGCACAAAGAAGGCAAAGTCGACAATGACCGTGCAGACCGTATTGAGCGTGCCGACGAGGCCGAAGATGAGCGCGAACTTGCCGCTGACCGCAAGCGCAATGGAGATCGGCGCGCTGATCGCCATCGCGACCACCGGACTGCCGCCACGGTTCACGGTTGCGAAAATGCGCGGCAACAAACCGTCCATCGCGAGGGCATAGATCACACGCGGACTGCCCATGATCTGCGCGTTGGTCGCGCTGGACACCGTGATCATCGCGGTGATGGCGAACAGCATCGCCGGAATCGCGCCGCCGATCCGGTCGAGCACCACGGCGAAGGGTAATGGCGAGGCGGCGACACCGGCGGTGCCGAGGGCATGCAGCAGCGCCCAGTTGATCGCGACATAGAGTGCGGTGGTGAGCACGACACCGAAGGCGAGCGAGCGCGGGATGGTGCGTGCGGGATCGACGTTCTCACCCGAGAAATAGATCGGCTGCCACCAGCCGGCATAAGCGCCGGTGATGAGCTGATAGGCGAGGATGATCGACGCCCAACTCCACACCGGTGAGGCGGCGAGATGCGTCTCTGGTTCGGTGGGACCGGCGAGCACCGCGGCGGCGATGGCAAAGGCGAAGAGCGCGATGGCTTTGGTGAAGCTCGTCGCTTCCTGAATGACGCGGCCTTCGCGCAAGCCCAGCGCATTGGTGCCGTAGAGCGCCAGCTGCACCGCGATGGCGACGG
>DATAHD010000191.1:0-9987 GCA_036263395.1 Rhizomicrobium sp.
TCTTTCGAGCGTGACAGGAAGACGATCGCGAGCGCCGCCAGGAACGGCGACAGCGCGATGAGCGTGCCGTCCTGCTGCTTCTCGAATTTGTAGAGTGCGCCGAGTGTGTAGAGGCCGAGCGCGGCCAGGATCAGCTTTTTCATGAAATGCTCCCTCGTTCCTGCCAAACGCGCAGGCCGGTGCGAGAGTTCCATGCCGGTCAGTCCCGCGGCGTTTTGCGCTTCGGGTAGCCACCGCCGCCGTCGCGCTTGTCCTTGTTGAAGGGCTTCTTATCGAACGGCTTCTTCTTGAACGGTTTCTTGCCGCCGCCCTTGTACGGCTTCGCATCGCGCGGCGCGTCGTCCTGCGCGTCGATGGGCAGTTCGGCCGGCGCGGGGAAGAGACGAATGCCGCCCTTCTTGCGGTCGGCCACCAGCGCGGCGAAGCGCTCCGCCACATCGGGGCTCACCTCGAAGCGCGTCTCACGCTCATAGATGCGGATGGCGCCGATGTCGCTCTTCTCGATCTCGCCCTGACGGCAGATTTCCGGCAGCAGCCATTTCGGATCGGCGTTGCGCTCGCGGCCCACCGACGCCTTGAACCACACGCCGTTCTGCATCTTGCCGGTGCTGGCTTGCGGCGCGCGTTCGCGGCGCGGCTCACGCGGGCGGTAATCCTGTTGCGACGGCGCGCTTTCGTCTGGCGCCGGGCCGAACTTTGCCGCACGGCGTTCTGCGCGATTGGGCGGCCTGTCTTCGCGGCGTGGGCGCGGCTGACGTTGCTGCTGATGTTGATCCGGCCGGCGCTCGGGCTCACCGACATCTTCCGGCGCCGGCATCTGCGCCCGCGCCATCTTCACAAATGCAGCCGCCGCGGCACGTGGACCGTGCGCCGCGATCATCGCGTCGGCCATGGCGAGATCGTCTTCGCTCGCCGCTTCGGCCAGCAACGGACTCTGCAGCAGCCGCTCATCGTCGAGCTTGCGGATTTCGTCGGCGGACGGCGCATCGGTCCAGCGCACTTCCACACCGGCGCGGCGGAACATCTCTTCGGCGCGGCGGCGGCGGGAGTTCGACACCAGCAGGATGCTCACGCCCTTGCGGCCTGCGCGGCCGGTGCGGCCGCTGCGATGCTGCATCACCTCGGCGTCGTGCGGCAGCTCGGCCTGGATCACCAGCGCAAGGTTCGGCAGGTCGATGCCGCGCGCTGCCACGTCGGTCGCAACGCATACCTTGGCGCGGCCATCGCGCAGCGCCTGCAGCGCGTGATTGCGTTCGTGCTGGCTGAGTTCGCCCGACAGCGCCACGGCCGCAAAGCCGCGTTCGAGCAGGAATGCCTCCAGATGGCGCACCGCATTGCGCGTGGCGCAGAACACCAGCGCCCCCGGCGGATCGAGTGCGCGGAGCAGGTTCACGATCGTCGCTTCGGCGCGATTGTGCGCGACGCGCACGGCGCGATATTCGATGTCAGCATGGCCGCGCGTTTCGCCCGCGGTCTGGATGCGCAGGGCATCGCGCTGATAGTTCGTCGCCATCGCGACGATGGCCTTCGGCAAGGTCGCGGAGAACAGCAGCGTGCGGCGCTCCGGCGGCGTCGTCTCCAGGATGAACTCGAGATCCTCGCGGAAGCCCATGTCTAGCATCTCATCGGCCTCGTCGAGCACGACGGCCTTCAGCGACCCCATGCGCAGCGCGCCGCGTTCCAGATGATCGCGCAGGCGGCCGGGCGTGCCGACCACGATGTGCGCACCGTCCTGCAACTGGTGCCGCTCGCGCACGATGTCCATGCCGCCGACGCACGACACCACGCGCGCACCGGCATATTGATAGAGCCAGTTCAGCTCGCGCTGCACCTGCAACGCCAACTCGCGCGTCGGCGCGATAATCAGCGCCAGCGGCTCGCGCGGATGGCGCAGCGTATCGGCGCCTTCCAGCAGCGTCTCGGCGATGGCGATGCCGTAGGCCACCGTCTTTCCGGAACCCGTCTGCGCGGAAACCAGCAGATCGCGCGTCTCCGCATCGGCTTCCAGCACCGCGGCCTGAACCGGCGTCGCTTCGGTGTAGTTGCGCTCGGCAAGGGCACGGGCGAGGGCGGAGGGGGCGTTGTGGAAAGCCAAGACAAACCTGCAGGGGGACGGATCGGGCGCGTCCTCTTACAGGTATTGCCGGGAAATGCCAGTCAGGCCGCCCGCGCCAAGGCCGGAAGCGGAACGATCCTGAAATCGATCGGATCGGCGATCGCCTGGGCCATCGATTTGATCTTGAGAAAATCCCGCGCGGGCAGGTTCACGTGCGCCAGCACCGGAACAACGCCGTTCGCTTCGGGTGTGAACGGGAGCACGATCTCTTCGCAGATCGTGTCCTCGCCGACCGACATGCTCAGGAGGCGATGGCTGAGGAGGATTGCCCCCTGCACCACCGTGGTGAACAACCCAAGGCGAGCCGGGCGATGCCGCTCCGATGCCGCCGCGATCCAGTCTTTTCCGGTGAGCTCGGCGCCGAGGATATGGCGATAGCGCGTGCCGGCCAGCCGCACGATGACACTCTCATTCGGCACGACATTGAACATGATGATGCTTGGCAGGTGTTCCTTGATCCGTGCCGGGCTCAACGCGCTGCGCGCGGGCAAGCTGTCGCCGTTCCAGAGCGACAGCCAGTAGCGCGCCAGCATGAGGTTGGTACCTTCAAGGCCAAGGCTCTCGATCGTTTCGTCTGCACCGTGCCTGTCGAACATGCTCACCATGCGCCTCGCATCGCAGCACGGAACTTAGATTGCCAGCCGCTAATGGCGGCTTGCGCGAATGCTCCAGAAGGCTACGGACAAGTGCGTAACGCGCAGCGCTCAAGGCTGCACAGATGTTAACGTCGCACGCGCAAACCTCTAGGGACTATTACTTAGAAGAACCGCGCTTCAATGATTTCAAGCGCTTGCGCGTGCGATCATGCGCAATTGATTCAATTGCAATCGAAACGCTTCAGACTTCGGAATGATGCTAGGCGCTTAATGCAAGCATGAGTGACACGCAGAACATTACCGCTTCTGTGTCGCAAGCCGACAAGATTTGGCCTGGCCACACCGCTGCGGCCAGCATCGATACGAAGGCCTATGAGCAGGTGCAGGACGCAACGACCGTCCCGCCGCCGGTCGCCGATACGAGTTATCGGTCGGCGACCGCGCGCTTCACGTCTCTGCCGAGCAGCACATCGGCGATTAGAGCGAGCGCGCTCGTGTCAGCCTATCGCCTGCGCTACGATCCCAATGCCCCGCTTGTTGTTCAGCAGCAACGCCCACCCAACCCGCCTCCCGCCGCCGTTCCGAAGAACGAGTTCAGCAGCCGCATACTCGACAAGCTGCGGAGCTCTCACAGCAACCTGCCGGTGTTCGATGCCGTAAACGAGGCGCTGCGAGAGCTTTACAGCCACGACGATCTGAAGAACCCGAAGATCGACGGCAGCTGAACGTCAGCCGACGAATTCCTCGATCCGTTCGTACAGCATGTCGTAAACGGCGCGAAATGCCGCCGCTACCTCCTCGGGCTTTCCAGCGATAGCCGCTGGATTGGGGATCTCCCAGTGCAGGGTCTTGGCGCTTCCGGGTATAACCGGACAAGCCTCACCGGCTACGTTGCTGCACACTGTAACGATGTGCGTGAACGCCGGTGCGCTCCGGAACTCTTCCCACGATTTCGGGTGAAGGCCTTCGGTTTCGTATCCCTGCCGCGCAAGCAAACGCAGCGCTTCCGGATGCACCGCTTCCTTCGGATGACTGCCCGCGCTGAAGGCGCGATATCGCGGAGCGCCGATCTTGTTGAGGATCGCTTCCGCCATGCTCGAGCGCGCGGAGTTTCCGGTGCAGAGGAAGAGCACGTTGTTCACCGGCGGCTTGTTATCAATCATCGCGCCACCTCGAAATTGAGATCGCGGGCGCGCGTCGCAATGCGCACCGCAAGGCCGAACACCGCGACCCCCAACGGAATGTGCAGCCACAGCAGGTTGACGCTCTTGGCCGTCAGCGCACCGATCACCGCTTGCGCAAAGACCATGGCTGCCAGAAGCATCAACATCAGCCCCAATCGCCGCCCGTCAGGCATGCGATAGAGCGTCAGGATCGCCAGGACGCTCGCAAGCAGCGTCGCTGCCACCAGCACCGCCGCCGTCAGCGCATGTGCCGCGCGCGCGCCGTCTATGCCCGACAGCATCGCACCCGCGAATACCGCTTCGAGAAACGCCGCCAACACCAGGAATGCCGTTATCGTTCGCCATACGCTGCGCAGCGTCGCACCGCGCGGCGCGCGCGGTCCCGCTGGCCTGTCCAGATCGACAGCCATTGCTCACTCCTTCGATGTTTGAAAACTCAGCGCGGCGGGTTGAACGCCGCCGCCGGCTGAAACAGCTCGATCACATTGCCGCTCGGGTCGAGCAGCAGCACCTGCTTGCCGCCCGGTCCTTCGATGATGTCGTTCCGGAACGGCGCCCCTGCCGCGCGCAGCCGCGCCACCTCCGCCGCCAAGTCGTCGACGATCAGATGGATGCGGTTCCATCCGCCCGGACCCGGCACGGCACCGTCGGGCATGGCGCGTCCCGCCGAACTCTGTGGTCCGCTCAGCAGCAGGCGCAGATTGCCGCGCGCCACGTCGGCAAAGGGCGGGAAGTTGCTCAGGATCTCGAAGCCGAGATGCTTGGTATAGAACTCCACCGCGTCCGCCACGTTGTTCACCATGTAGCGGACGCTCACCATCGCGTTCCGGTCGGTCATGTGCATCTCCCTTCGTCTCGGCTAGCATGGCGGTCGGCCTCCAGCAGCCCGTCCGTCACGCGGAAATTTCTATGCGCCACGCCGTCACATTCGCCAGCCGTGGCCCGTCATACCCATGACGGATGACGCAAGCGGAATGTGACGATGACCGGAAAAGAAATCCTGGCGGATCGGTTCGAGGCAAACCGCGGACATTTGCGCGCCGTCGCCTATCGGATGCTGGGCTCCAACGCAGAGGCCGACGATGCGGTGCAGGAAGCCTTTCTCCGCCTGATGCGCAGCGATACCGGTGAGGTCGACAATCTCGCCGGCTGGCTCACCACCATTGTCGCGCGCGTCTGCCTCGACCGGCTACGCGAGCGGAAGATCCGCCGCGAAGTCCCCGTCGATGCCGCGGCCGAGGCCGTGCCCTCTGGTGACAATCCCGAGCGCGAGAAGCTGATCGCGGACTCCATCGGCGCTGCGATGCTGGTGGTGCTCGAGACGCTGACGCCGGCCGAACGGGTTGCCTTCGTGCTGCACGACATCTTCAATGTGTCGTTCGACGAGATCGCGCCGGTGCTGGGGCGCTCGCCGATGGCCACGCGCCAGCTCGCCAGCCGCGGACGGCGGCGTGTACAGGGCGCTCCGGCTGAACCGGAAGCCGACCGCACGCGACAGCGCGAAGTCGTGGGCGCGTTCCTTGCTGCATCGCGCGGCGGCGACTTTTCGGCCTTGCTCGCCATTCTCGATCCCAACGTCGTCCTGCGTGCCGATCCTGCGGCAGTGATCGGCAGTGCCGCACGCGCTGGCAAAGATATTCCGGCGCTCGCTTCGGAAACGCGCGGCAACGAAGCTGTTGCGACCGTTTTCACGAACCGGGCGAAGAACGCTGAACTCGCCTTGATCGATGGTGAGATCGGCATCGTCTTCGCACCTGGTGGTCAGGTGCGCACGATCGGCGATTTCGTCATCGAGAATGGCCGCATCGTGGAGATCAGTCTGATCGCCGATCCGGCGCGCATCGCCTCACGTGCGATCGCGGTCTGACATGGACCATTGTGCCGCCGAAACGTGAGGGGCCGCTGCCTGCGACTGTTCAAATGCCGCTCAGTCTAAGGTGTCGTCACCAGCATTATCTTCGCGACCGACGGGGCGCGTTTTCCGAAGACGAACATCATGTAGTAACCCGGCAGCATGACATCCGGATCGTCAGGCAGGGTGGCTACAACGGTCTGCCCCGTCTGCGTGAAGCTGGCCTCGATGAAGCGCTGATCGTTGTTGAACGAGTGGGTCACCGAACCCATGCGCACGAACGTCACACGCTTGATCGTGTTCTTTTTTCCCACGGTGACCGTAACGCCTTGCCCCAGCTTCGCCACCGCGGGCGCGCTTTCGATCGTCGGGCGCGTTACCGGATCGCCCGAGCTGTCGTTGCGATACAGATAAGGCGGGTAATAGATTTCCGCATTCAGGTTCGTCACTGGTCCCGGTGAGCCGCCGGCCGCCGTCAGGATTGTGCCATCGGGCAGGAGCAGCGCGATGGAGTGATAGAGGCGCGGAATGATGGCAGAAGCTCCTGTGCTCCAGTTTCCGGTTTTCGGATTCCAGATTTGCGAAGGCATGATGCCCGGCAAGACATTTGCGTCCGTCGAGCCACCGTTCACGAACACGCGCCCGTCGGCCATTACCGTGGCGTTGGCCCAGTAGCGCACCTGATCGATCGGCGCGACCTGCGACACAACCGGCGCGGTGCTCTTGCGCATGTTGATGCGTAGCACCGCACGCGAATAGCGCAGCGACAGCAGCATGTCCGGCGCGTACATCACCGTCGGCAGCAATTCGTTCGACGTCGCTGTCTGCTGCGCCACCTGCGTGATGCTGCCGTTGCCCGCCGTGCTCAGCGACCACATGTGGCCGGCATTGTCGATGATGAACACCTTGCCGTCGCGCGCCAGAAAGGCACGCGGATAGAACCATAGATTGCGCGTCGTGCTGAACGCCGTCGGACTGTCGGCGCCGGTCAGAACGCGCCAGCCCGTCGTGGGATTGAACAGCTCCGGCGTCGTCGCGGGTACATCCGGCGACATGTTCATGCGCCCGCCCAGCACCAGCATGTCGCCCTTGGGCAGCGCCACGATGGAGGGATACCAGCGCGGGTACGTCATCGCGGTGGCGGCGCGGATCGTGTTCGTCTGCGGCGCGAACACCGTCGTGTTGTTGATCGAGTAGTTGCGCGTGCCGTTGATTGTCTTGTCGCCGCCGGAGATGAACACCTCGCCGGTGCCCCACAGCACCGACTGCGCGCTGCAGAAGATGTCGGTCGCCGTCGTGTTGGGCAGCACCATGTGTGCGTTGGTGCCGGTGCCGAGTTTGGGATCCCACACGTCATAAACGAACGCCGCGCCCTGCGCGCCGCTCTGGTTGGTGCCGTAGTTCATCACCCGGCCATCGGGGAGCAACACCGCATGCAGGCCGTTGATCGGCCAGGTCACCGGCATATCGAAGAAGCCTTCGGTGCCGGCATTGACGCCGCCAGCTGGAACGCTGCCCAGGGCGTATCCGGCGGTGGCCGATTTCAGCAGGTGCTTCGGCTTGCCCTGTCCGGGGCCATAGCCGTAGTCGACAGGCGCGCCGGTTTGCGATCCGGTCTTGTCCAGTTCGGACAACGCCGACCGTGTCTTGGGTGCGCTGATGGCAACACCCGCCGCGACGGCAAGGGCCAGCATGGCGACCGGCAGGAGCACAAAACGCATAAGCCGCCTTCTCCGAGAAGAGCGAAAAATCGCACTGATCGAGGCAATTGTCATGCCATCCGGCCCAACCCGCCGCAGCGAAGACCGTCACGCTTTGGGACGGTCCTTTCCGGCTTGTCATATATGCAGGCCGGGCATGCCCCATTCCGGCGTTTAGTGCTTGCGGGCACCCGGCGCGGTAACCAATATCCGCCGCACTCCGCATGCGAACATTTCAGGGAAGGGAAGCGCATCCATGTTTTCGCACATCATGATCGGGACGAACGACCTCGATAAGGCCAAGAACTTCTACGACAAGGTGCTCGGCACGCTCGGCGTCGGCCCGGCGATGGTCGATGGCCACCGCATTTTCTACATGACCCCGACGGGCGTGTTTTCGGTTTCCAAGCCGATCAACGGCGAGCCGGCGACGTTCGCCAATGGTGGCACCGTCGGTTTCGCCGCCGCCTCGACGGAACAGGCCGATGCCTGGCACGCGGCCGGCGTCGCCAATGGCGGCAAGACCTGTGAAGATCCGCCGGGCGTCCGCGAAGGCGGCATGGGCAAGATGTATCTCGCATACCTGCGCGATCCGGACGGCAACAAGCTCTGCGCTCTGCACCGCATGAGCTGAGCAGGTCGCTCGCAAAACGAAACGGGCCGCTTCGCAAGAGGCGGCCTTTTTTGTTTCAGCCGTGTTCGCCGCCATCAGTATCGCACAGCCGGTTCGGCATCTGCCCGTCTCGCCCGCCCCTTGCACCAGCGTCACCGATCCCTGAGACTTTAGTCGGGGAGTCACATGACATTGGTTGAGCGCAGGTCGCAGCTGTTCATCGCCGGAACATGGCGGGAAGCGGCAACGCGCGACACCATCCCGGTCGAAGATCCTTCCACTGGCGAACTCACCGGCGAGCTCGCCGCCGCCAGCGCCTCCGATGTCGATGACGCCGTTGCCGCGGCCCGCGCATCGCTCGCCGGCGCATGGGGCAAAACCACCGCCGCCGAACGCGGCCGCCTCCTCGCGAAGATCGGTCACGCGGTACTCGAACAGGCCGATCAACTCGCACAGCTCGAGGCCCGCGATGTCGGCAAGCCGCTGACGCAAGCGCGCAACGATGCCGTCGCGCTCGCCCGCTATCTCGAATTCTACGGCGGTGCCGCCGACAAGCTGCACGGCGAAACCATTCCGTTTCAGAACGGCTACACCGTCTATACCTTGCGTGAACCGCACGGCGTCACAGGCCACATCATCCCGTGGAATTACCCGATGCAAATCGTCGGCCGCTCGGTCGTCGCCGCGCTCGCCGCTGGCAACGCTGCGGTGCTCAAGCCGGCAGAGCAGGCGAGCCTCACCGCACTCGCCTTCACCCGCATCGCCGAAGACTGCGGCCTTCCCGCTGGTGCGCTCAATGTCGTCACCGGCCTCGGCGAAACCACCGGCGCCGCGCTCTCCGCCCACCCGGGCATCAATCACATCTCCTTCACCGGCTCGACCGCCGTCGGCGCGATGATCCAGACCGCGGCTGCACAGAACGCCGTGCCCGTCACGCTCGAACTTGGCGGCAAGTCTCCGCAGCTCGTCTTCGCCGACGCCGATCTCGACCGCGCCGCACAGTTCTGCGTCAACGCCGCGATCCAGAACGCGGGCCAGACCTGCTCCGCCTCATCGCGCATCCTCGTGCAGCGCGATGTGTTCGACGCCTTCACCGCCCTGATGGCCGCCCGCTATCGTGCCCTCCGCTCCGGTCCTGCGCTCAGCGATCTCGAACTTGGACCGCTGATCAGCGCGGAGCAGAAGCAGCGCGTCCGCCGTTACGCCGATCTCGCGCGCCGCGATGGCGCCGTCCTCGCTGAAGGCACCGTCGTTGCCGACGCCCCAAAGGGCGGCCACTACATCACGCCGATGCTGGTCACCGGCCTCGCGTCCGATCACGCCGTCGCGCAGGAAGAAGTCTTCGGCCCGCTGCAAACCGTCTTCCCGTTCGACACCGAAGATGAAGCCATCGCGATTGCCAACGGCACGCCTTACGGGCTCGTTGCCGGTGTGTGGACGCGCGACGGTGCGCGCCAGATGCGTCTCGCGCGTGTGCTCAACGCCGGTCAGGTCTTCATCAACAACTACGGCGCGGGCGGCGGAGTCGAACTGCCGTTTGGCGGTACCGGCCGCTCCGGTCACGGCCGCGAGAAGGGCTTTGAAGCCCTCTACGGCTTCACCCGTCTGAAGACCGTCGCCGCTTGGCACGGAGAAGGCTGACATGCGTCTCGCCAACAAGATCGCCATCGTCACCGGCGCCGCTTCCGGCTTCGGCGAAGGCATCGTGCGCCAGTTCGTGGCGGAGGGCGCGAGCGTCGTCGTTGCCGACATCAACGGTGTCGCCGCCGAACGCCTGGTGCGCGAACTCGGCCGCGACGCCATCGCTGTCGTCACCGACGTCACCAAAGACGCCGACATCGCGAACCTCGCCGACGCAGCGCTGAAACAGTTCGGCCGCATCGATATCGTCGTGAACAACGCCGGCATGGGCCAGACGCCGCAACC
>DATAHD010000192.1:0-5007 GCA_036263395.1 Rhizomicrobium sp.
GTTGCAGACCATGCTGCCGGCCGCGCTGCGGCTGATCCACAATGGCGAGATGGATTTCAAGACGCTGATCCGGGCGATGTCGACCCGTCCTGCGGAGCTGCTTGGCCTGCCGGGCGGCTCGCTGCGCGCCGGTTCCCCGGCCGACGTCGTCGTGATCGATCCCGATACGCCCTGGGTGCTCGATCCCGCCGACCTCAAATCGCAGTGCAAGAACACGCCGTTCGACGAAGCCCGCTTCTCGGGACGCGTCGTGCGTACTATCGTGGGCGGGCGGACGGTCTATGAACACGTCTGATTCATCCCGGGGTGGGAGTAGCCGCCATGTCTGACGCCTTCCTCATCGTCGCCTTCCTGCTCGGCTACCTGCTCGGCTCGATCCCGTTCGGCGTGGTGCTGACAAAACTCGGCGGCACGCAGGATCTGCGCTCGATCGGCAGCGGCAATATCGGCGCCACCAACGTGCTGCGCACCGGCCGCAAGGGCCTCGCCGCCGCCACCCTGCTCGGCGACATGCTCAAGGGCACGGTCGCCGTCATCATCGCCGGCTATTTCGGCGGCGCCAATGCGGCGATGCTCGCCTCGCTCGGCGCCTTCCTCGGCCACCTGTTCCCGGTCTGGCTGAAATTCAACGGCGGCAAAGGCGTCGCCACCTATATCGGCGTGCTGATCGGCCTGTTCTGGCCGGCGGCCCTGATGTTCTGCCTGATCTGGCTCGCCACCGCCGTCACCACCCGCTACTCGTCGCTCTCGGCCTTGGTCGCAGCGTTCGTTACGCCGCTGTTCCTGTGGTGGTTCGGCCACCCGGCGCTGGCGTCACTATTCGTCGTGCTGACGCTGCTGCTGTTCTGGAAGCACACCGAGAACATCAAGCGGCTACAGTCCGGCACCGAAGGGCGGATCGGGGCGAAGTAGAGTCCTCCGCCTCCGTAGATCCTATGGGGTGGCAGGTGGTCAGGGGGTAAGCTGAGTTTGCGAGCACCCAACCACCCGGAGGATCAATGATGCGCACAGATCACACTGACACACCCGCCGGCAGCGAGTATGCCACGGTTTACCTTGCTTTCGAACTGAGCAAGGCGAAATGGCAGCTAGGCATAATGATGCCTGGTGCGGAGAAGATGAGCCGTTATCGGATTGACGGTGGCGACCTGGCGGCTTTGTCGGGTTTGCTGGTCAAGGCTCGATCGAAGGCGGAGCAGACGGGGAAGCCGGTTCGTATCCTGTCCTGCTATGAAGCGGGTCTGGACGGTCATTGGCTGCACCGCTGGCTGGCCGACAACGGGGTACTCAATTACGAGATCGATGCGTCGAGCATCGCGGTGAACCGGCGGGCACGGCGTGCCAAGACCGATCGGATCGATCTGGCGCAATTGATGCGCTCGTTTCTGGCTTACCTGCGCGGCGAACCGCGGGTGTGCAGCATGGTTCGGGTTCCCACGCCTGAGGATGAGGATCGCAAACGGCGCACCCGCGAGCGCGAGCGACTGCTGAAGGAGCGCACCGGACACAGCAATCGGATCAAGGGGCTGCTGCATGGCCAGGGCATCCGCGATGCCATGCCCCTAAAGCCGGGCTTCTTGTCGGGTCTGGAGGAGATGCGCACCGGCGATGGGCGCGTTCTGCCGCCCCGGTTGAAGGACGAAATCCGTCGCGAGCATGAGCGGCTGGTCCTGGTGCACAAGCAGATCAAGGCGCTCGAGGCGGCGAATGCGGCCGTGCATCGCGCGCCGGCCGAGGACTCGGTAGAGGCGAAGGCGGTCCAGCTTGCCCAACTCAAGGCGATTGGCCCGCAGATCGCCCAGCTTCTGGCCAATGAGGTCTTCTACCGTGACTTCAAGAACCGGCGTCAGGTCGGCAGTTGCTTCGGACTGACCGACACTCCCTATGACAGCGGCGCCAGCCGGCGACAGCAGGGCATCAGCAAGGCCGGCAACCATCGCGCGCGAACCACCGCAATCGAACTCGCCTGGCTGTGGCTGACGCATCAACCCGACAGCGAGCTGAGCCGCTGGTTCCGCGAGCGGGTTGGAAACCTCAAGGGCCGCATCCGCAAGATCGCCATCGTGGCGCTGGCGCGCAAGCTGATGGTGGCACTGTGGCGCTATCTGGAAACTGGCCTCGTGCCGACCGGCGCTACGATGCGCCCAAGCCTCTAACGAACGCCGGTGCGCCAATGACGGCCGACGTGACCCAGGACAGACGCGTGACCGAACCCGGGCTTGGGTCTTCGGATTCCGCTTTCGTAGATGGGTCCCGTCTCTTCTGGGCCTTACCTTCACCCGTGCATGAAAGATCAGGGTTCGGGCCACCACACCCGACCGGATACAAGTTGATGCGGTGTTGGCCGCATAACAACGTCACGGCCCAGTCCAGGGTATCGCGTCACCCCGCTCACGACGCGCACCGAAACGTTCCGATCAGAAAGCCTCGCGCCAGCCTCGCCGCCGTCAAGGCCGCTACGCGCCGCCTCCGGCGGTGGCCTGCGGCCAGCCTTGACGGCGGCTGCGTCTGGCGCAGCGGTCTACCATCGGAACGAAAGAGCCATTGCGAGCGCATCGCGCTCCACGACAACGACCAGGAGCAATACATGCCCTGACAATCATTCCTCTTGACAACCACAACCCCATACAAGCCCGGATGAGCGCACGCGATATCCGGGGCGCGGTGCGAAGTCCCGCATGTCGCTCTGCTCATTCGGGCTACGAAAGACGGTTCAAGCTCAAAACAGCGGGGGCACCTGACCGACTTTGAACGGCCCTAAAAACACCGCGCCGTCGGCGAAGCGCAGCGGGAAGGCGCGGGCCTTGCGGCCTTCCAGTTCGGCTTCCTTGCCGAGCGCGTTGATGCCAGCGACGACGCCGGCATTGGCGTTCTGCTTGACGACCTTGCCGAGCCCCGGGATCGCGCGGTCGAGCGCGCCGAACAGGTGGTTGAGGTCCTGCGTCTTGACGCCCGGCGCGACGCGATCGAGTGTTGCCTGCGGCACGCCCTCCTCCAGCATCTTCTCGATGCCGAGCGCCGGAATCACCTTTTCGATTCCCGCCACCGTCATCTGCAACTCGCCGTCGATCCGTCCCTGCGCATTGAGGCTCAGCGTGCCCGCGGCCACCGAGATCAGGTCGCCCTGCTGGACCCGCGAGCGCACGATCTCGACATGGCCGCCCGCCGCCTGGATTTCCCGAAAGCGTTCCGGCCAGGGCTTTGGCTTGAAATCCTTCAGGCCGGTCAGCCGGGTTTGCACGTCGGCATCGAACGGCGCGGCCAGCAGCGGATGCACGTCCTGCAAGCTGCCGCCCGCGATCTGCAACGCGGTTTCAATGATCGGATTGTCCTGCGCCGAGCCTTCGGCGATGCGACCGTGCAGTTCGACGTGGTTGGCCTTCGCCAGCGGCGTATCCACCGACCCATTGACGCGATTGATGGTGGGATTGTTGAACTCGATGGAAGCGCGCTGCGGAATATCCGGCAGCCCGTACACGCTGCTCTGACCCAGGCTCCAGTTCACCTTCAGCGACGGCGGCTGGCCGTGATCGGAGATCGTGGCCGGCGCCTTGAATTCGGCGATCAGCAGTTTCGGCTGGTAGATCTGGGCGATCACCAGGATTTCGCTGAGCCGCGCGGTGAACAGCGCTTTAGCGTCCGCCGTCTGCGAGAACAGCGACACGCTGGCGTCGCCACAGCTCACTTCGAAGCGGAACGGGAAACCCGCGACCTCGCGATTGCCGCACGCATAGACCCGGCCGGATTTCGCCTCCTGCGCCGCCCACGCGTCGGCACGGACGCCGACCTCGGACGCCGCGTAGAACCAGAACGCGCTCCACGCCACCGCGGCGACCACGACGAGTGCAGGCAGGATGAAGAGGCGCCACAGCGGGCGCCGGCGCGGCGCGAGGGTCATATCAGGCATGCGGCGTCCTTTGGCTTTCGATTTTGTCGAATATAAGCATCGGCGCTCGCAACAAAAGGCATTGATTTCACTTCGCTTTCTGGTAGCGGTGCGGGCATGTCCGCGATTACGCTGAGCGATACGGAATTCTCCACAGGCGACCTCTGGGTGTTCGGCTACGGCTCGCTGATGTGGCGCCCGGGCTTCGAGTTCATCGAACGGGTTCCGGCCCGGCTGATTGGCGAACACCGCGCGCTCTGTGTCTATTCCTTCGTTCATCGCGGCACGCCGGAGAAGCCCGGCCTCGTGCTTGGGCTCGACCGCGGCGGCGCCTGCCGCGGTGTCGCGTTCCGCGTCGCGGCGAACAACGCCACCTCGACCATCGCCTATTTACGCGAACGCGAACAGGTCACTTCAGTCTATCGCGAAGTGAAACGGTCGGTGTGGCTGGAGAACGAGGCGCGCGAGCGCATCAGCGCGCTGGTCTACGTGGTCGACCGCGGCCACGTGCAATATGCCGGCAGGCTGTCGCCCGCCGAGCAGTTGCGGCACGTGCTTCAGGGACACGGCCAGTCCGGCGTCAATCGTGATTACGTGCTGGCTACGGTGAAGGCGATCGAGGCGGAAGGATTTCGCGATCAGCCGCTGCATCGGCTGGCAGCGATGCTGCACGACCAGCATCCGCGGCCTCTTCCCGCGGAGAACAGCGACCGCTGAGCGCGGGCGTTGTTGCCCTCAGACCCAGGACGCTATCGCAGGGCCGTCCGACGTGCGCGCGCCGACGAAATCGGCGGCGCGGTTTACTTCTGAACTTTCTTTAGCGCCTAGCTGCGAACTTGCGTTCGCGCAAGGCACGCTCTTTCCGGTCTCACCCATCGCGTGCGGCCCCTCGTTGCATGAAGCCGCCAGCGATTTGCACGCCTGTCAGCGGGGCCGACTCATATCCCTGCGATTCGAATTGCAGGCGTCCGATCACACGGGACCATTCGCTTCCGGGCTTTTGCGGCCTTGCTCAAGACCGTTTCTATCCCTCGGCATATGGCTGGCAGGCAGTTGAAATATCAGGGCCCCAGATATCGGGAAAGCATGGCAACGCTTCCTATGCCGTTCGGCATATGGCC
>DATAHD010000193.1:0-6338 GCA_036263395.1 Rhizomicrobium sp.
GATCGCCTTGTGGAACAGCCCCTTCGCGGATGGCGTCGCCATCAGCGCGCACACGCTCGCCGAACCGGCGCTCTCGCCGAAGATCGTCACATTGCCGGGATCGCCGCCGAACGCCGCGATGTTGTCGTGCACCCATTTCAGCGCCGCAACCTGATCGGCGATGCCCTCCGCACCGCTGCCGGGCAGCTTGCCGTCCGTCGCATCGCGCAGATTGAGAAAGCCGAACGCGCCCAGGCGATAGTTGATGGTGACGACCACAACATCGCCGCGCTCCACCAGATGCGTGCCGTGATAGGCACCGATGTAGCCGGAGCCGGTGACGAAGCCGCCGCCGTGAATCCACACCATTACCGGCCGCTTTTTCGCATCGACTGCGGGTGTCCAGATGTTGAGATAGAGACAGTCTTCATCCTGCGGCTCGACCGGTCCTTTCAGGATGTCGATCTGGTTCGGGTCCTGCACCGCGATGTTGCGAAAGCGGGTCGCGTCGTAGGTGCCGCTCCACGCATCAGCTGCCTCCGGCATCTGCCAGCGCTTCGCCTTGGCGAACGGAATGCCGGCAAAGCGCAGCACGCGATCCGTGTCGCGCGAACCTTCCAGCTTGCCTTGTGCGATCTGGGCGATCATGCCGCGCCGATCCGTTCTTCCGGCACGCTCTCCCATGCCGCGCGGCGCGCTTCGTTCGGGGCGCCGGTCATGTGCGGTGCAGACTCGCCGAAGATCATCGTCTTGCGCGACTTGGAGTCATAGCGCTGCCACGCGCCGGTCGCGTCACAGCCCGGCGCACCGCGGCGCGCAAATTCGATCCACGCATCCATCATCGCGATGCTGATCGCATCCGCGACCGGTCCGGTGCCGAAGAACTGTCCCGCGGCTTTCTCATTATAGGTGCCGAACACAAAGCCGATCTCGATCGCATGGCACGCGCCCAGCTTTCCGCCCATCGCGGGAGACGGCCAGTCGAAGCGATAGAGATAGGTCGGAGCATGCGGCGCCTGCGCATCCAGCAGACGCGTCGCCGGCGCCATGAAAGTTTGATCCGTCATGAAGGCGTTCCAGCGGTCCATCAATTCGCCTTCGCTGTAGACGGACAGGAACCGCTCGCGGTTCTCTTCGCCGACGCGCTGCGCCATGTAACGGCCGAGCCGTTCGTCGGTCAGCGGATTCATGCCGAGGGAGAACAGCTTCCACTCATCGCGCGTCGTGCCCGTCAGCACCGGCACACCGGCCGCGTTGCCCTCGCGCACCATCTGGATGCCGCGTTTCGGCAGGATGTCGCCATCGACCGTCGGCCCGAAGGGCAGGGCGCCCGTCGCATTCGGCGTCGCAAGCAGCGCGGCCTGCGCATCCAGCACGGTTTTACCGGGCAATGTCAGCGCCGTCTCAGCATCCACGCCCAGCTTCTCCAGCACCATCTCCGCCAGTTTGGCGGAGCGCTCGCGCGTCATGCCGATGTCGGCCGCGCCTGATTGCGGGATGGCCTTGTGAAACAGCCCGCGCGCTTTCGGCGACGCAAGCAATGCACCAACGCTCATGCCGCCGGCGCTCTCACCAAAGATCGTCACGTTGTTCGGATCGCCGCCGAACGTCGCGATGTTCTCTTTCACCCAGCGCAGCGCCTCGATCTGGTCGGCGATGCCCTCGCTGCCGGTGCCCGGCGCCTTGCCGCCGCTCGCGTCGCGCAAATTCAAAAAGCCGAACACGCCCAGGCGATAGTTGATCGTCACCACGACCACATCGCCGCGCGCCGCCAGATACTTGCCGTTATAGGTGCCGACCGATCCGGCACCGGTGACGAAGGCGCCGCCATGGATCCACACCATCACCGGCCGCTTGCCGCCGTCGCAGCCCGGCGTCCACACGTTCAGGAACAGGCAGTCCTCATGCTGCTCGCCGGGTGTCCCGCCCAGCACGCCTTCGGAGGCGCTCTTCACCTGCGGCGCAATCGCCCCGAACCTGGTGGCGTCGCGCACCCCGCTCCACGGATCGGCTGCTTCCGGCATCTGCCAGCGCCGGGCCTTGGCAAAGGGGATGCCGTTGAAGCGCTGGACCCCATCCTTCACCAGCCCCGAAAGCTTGCCCTGTGCGATCTCGACCACCGGTGTCACCGCCGTATCCATCCCGAGTTCCTCTTTTACGATTTGGCCACGATGCCCAGCGTAGTCTGGGTCCATGCCGGTCCATGATCTTGTTCAGTTGGTCAATGCGCAAGCCCGCGTCCAGGGCTGGCCGGTCCGCTGCGACCCCGACTTGGACTTCGAAAACCCTGAGCTTGCCTGGTTTATTTCGGTCTGGGACGACGTCCGCGGCGACCGCACGATGCCGGTCCGCGCCGACCTGACCGCCCGCGTCCTGAAGCAGAACCTCGCCAAGCTGATGCTGTTCGAGCGCATCCAGGGCGAGGAGCGTCATTTCTATCGCGTCCGCCTGATGGCGACCGGCCTGACGCAGATCTGGGGCGACATCACCGGCAAGCTGATCGACGAGGCGCTGCCCGAACGGCTGCTGCCGCGCTGGTACGGCTTCCTCGATCTCATCATCCTGCACCGCGGCCCGCTGCGCTTCGTCTCGCGCGTCGACTACCAGGGCAAGGACTTCCTCGTCGCCGAAATCGGCGGCGCCCCGATCGCCGACGAGACCGGCAATCCCACCATGGTCATGGCTGCCATCGACACTTCGGGCGAACGCTCGTGGGAGGCGGTGATGGACAAGTATGACGGCGTCAAGCCGCTCAAGCAGCGCCGCGCCCTGGCCGCCGTGAAATGAACGCGCACGCCAGCATCGATCCGTTCGACGCCTTCAACACCCGCGCCCACAAAGACGGCTGGGCCTGCCGCTGCGATCCCTCGCTCGATTTCGCTAAGCCGGAGCTGACGCAGGTCGCGGCGCTCTGGCGCGACAAGGCGGGCGAACGGCTGATGCCGGCGCGCAGCGAACTCGATGCCCGCTCGCTCAAGCCGTTCCTCGCCAACATGACCTTGCTGGAGCGTGTCGACGGTGATCCGAAGCGCCGCTTCCGCGTCCGCCTGCACGGCACCGCGCTGACGCGCTACGCCGGCGACAGCACCGGCCAGTACATCGAAGACCTCGTGCCCGGCGATCTGATCGACACCTACACCGGCATCTACGATCTCGTCCTTGCCGAGCGCCGCCCGATGCGGGTGCTGTGGGACTATCAGATGCCCGTCATCTCATATCTGAAAGGCGAAACCTTCATCGCGCCGCTGACCGGCAAGGAAGGCCTCGCCAACATCCTCTTCTCCGTCACCTATATCGAGATGAAGGATCAGGCGTTCCGCTGAGCACTTACTTCCGGTCCTTCCAGATCTGCGCCATCCAGCCGAACAACGTCGCCGCATCGGACGGCACGTCCTTGCTGCCAAACTCGCGAAAGAGCGTCGCCGTGTTGACCGCGATGCGCTCCGCATCGCCCCAGCCCGCGAAGTCATCGAGTGCGATGGAGCGCGCCGCCTCGAACGCCCCCATGCCGCTGTCATAGCGCTTCCTCGCTTCGGCGTGGATGTAGCCGAGATAATCAGCGACACGCTGCACGCCCTTCTTGTCGGTCAGCGGTCCGTGTCCGGGAACGATGGTGTCGACATCCATCGCGATCATCTGCTGGCACGCCGCTATCCAGTTGCCGATCGGCCCCGCCCACACGATGGGATGCCCGTCGATGAACAGCATGTCGCCGGTGAACAGCGTCTTGTCGCTCGGCACATAGACCAGCGCATCGCCGCCAGTGTGCGCCGGGCCGACCTCGATCAGCTCCACCGTTTTGGATCCAACCTGCCGCGTCATGTGGCCGGTGAACGTCGTGTCCGGCGCCTTGAAGGTGCAGTGGTCGAAATCGAAATCGCCGAAGCAATGCACCAGATATTCGCCGGTCAGGCCGAGGTTCGGCGCCGCCTTCATGAAGCCGGCAAGCCCGGCCGGCGTCTCGTGTTTCATCGCCTCCGCGGCGCCGACCGTCGCGATGATCTCCGCCCCTTCGACCAGACCGTTGCCGTAGCAGTGATCGCCATTGTGATGCGTGTTCACCAAGGTGCCGATCTTCGCATCCGACACGCGGCGATAGCCGTCCAGCATCGCGCGGGTGTGCGCGTCGTCGAACATCGTGTCGACCAGCAGCGCCTCTTTGCCGTCGGTGATGAGGCCGGAGTTGGAGAAGCCCCAGCCGCCATCCGGCTGCAGATAGGCGAAACAGCCATTGCCGAACTCGCGCACACCAGGCTCATACGATGCTTTGCGGAAATGCAGGTCAGATCCCATAGAGGCCTCCATCGACGGCAATCGTCTGCGCGGTGATGTACGCGCTTTCATCCGAAATCAGGAACAGCGTGGCATAGGCGGTTTCCCACCCGGTGCCTTGCCGCCCGAGTGGCACGTTGGTCGTCGCACGCCCCGGCCGCCCGCGCGTCGCGAGCCGCCCGATGCTGGTGTCCATCAACCCCGGCGCGATGACGTTGGCACGAATGCCACGCCGCGCCCCTTCGAACGCGACATGGCGGCAAAGGCCCAGCAGCGCCGCCTTCGACGCGTCATACGCCGGCAAGCGGCTACCCGCCGTCAGGCCGGCAATCGACGCGATGAACACGATGGAAGCGCCTTCCGGCATCTTCGGCAGCGCGGCCTTCACTGTTAGCATGTGGCTAGTCAGGTTGATCGCGAACACCTTGTTCCAGCTTTCGCTGGTGGTGCCTTCGAGGAACGGCCCGCCCGCGCCGATGCCGACGTTCAGCACGATGCCGTCGATCTCGCCGAGACCCTTCTCGGCTTCCGCCACCATGCGATTGACGTCGTCTTCCTTCGTCACATCGGCGGTGATCGCGAACGCCTGACCGTTCTCGCGCTCGATCAGCGAGACGGTCGCCGCCGCGCTCTCCGCACTGCGATCCGCCACCGCCACAGCGGCACCTTCGCGTGCGAACAGCACCGCAATGGCGCGGCCGTTGCCGATGGGCGTGTCGTCCTCGCCGATATCCATCTGGCCGCCGCCGACCACCAGCACCCGCCGCCCGGTCAGCCGCCCGCGGCCCGGTGCGGTTCCGGCACTTTCCTTCGGCGTATAGGTCGTCCGTTCGCTCATGTTCTTTCCTCCATCCCGATCACATTCTTTTCGGCGTCGGTCTTCAGCAAGCCCTTCGTCTGGTCGAGAAAGGTCAGCACATTGCCGAACGGGTCACGCACCACCGCGCAGCGGCCGATAGCGATGTCGAACGGCGCCACGATGCTGCGCGCGCCGGCCTCCAGCAAGGTCCGATACGCGTCGTCCGCACTGTCCACCAACAGGTCGGTCTGCGGCTCCAGTTCGCAATGCACAACCAGTTCGGCATCGGTCTCCGGCATCGCAAAACCCGCAGCCGTCTCGGTGCGCCACAGAAGCGCATGCCCAAGCTTTCCCGCATAGAACGCAACGGCCGCGTCCAGATCGGCGGTTTTCAGCATCGTGCAATCGATCTTGCGGAAAATTGCCATGGCACTCCCCTTGACCGATTAGGGCGCGGCTGCAATTTGGGCGCAAGGGCAATCGGGAGAGTTCGGTGGCGGATGCGGTGATTTGGGATTTCGGCGGGGTGTTCACCTCTTCGCCGTTCGAGGCGTTCAACCGCTATGAGCGCGAGAAGGGCCTGCCGCTCGATATCATCCGCACCATCAACGCCACCAACCACACCGAAAACGCCTGGGCCAAGTTCGAAAGCGCCTCGGTCGACCTCAACACCTTCGACAAGCTGTTCGCCGCCGAAGCGAAAGACCGCGGCCACCACATCCCCGGCCGCGATGTGCTGACGCTTCTGTCCGGCGACTTCCGTCCGGAGGTGATCGAGGCCCTCAAGCGCGTGAAGGCAGCGGGCCTGAAGACCGGCTGCATCACCAACAACATGCCCTCGAACCAGACCGACGGCACCAGCCAGGCCAGCCGCTCGCTCTATTCGCGCGAGATCATGGTGATGTTCGACCACGTGGTGGAGTCGGCCAAGGTCGGCATCCGCAAACCCGACCCGCGCATTTATCAGATGATGTGCGAGGCGCTGAAGGTCGACCCAAGCGCGTGCGTCTACGTCGACGACCTCGGCATCAACCTGAAACCGGCAAAGCAGCTCGGCATGACGACGATCAAGGTGCTGTCAGGCCCGCAACTGGTGTCCGACTTGGAAGCGGCAACCGGCTTGAAGCTGAGCTAGGTCTGGCTCCGTAAGTTTTTACGCGGAGGCCGCGAAGGTTTCGCAGAGGACGCGGGGGTTCTTTGTTGGCGGTAAGAGCCTTGTTGCTGTTTGCGTGATTGGTTGGCGCTTCGCGCCGCGCTCATCACGTATTGCCATCGCTCTCACCATCAC
>DATAHD010000194.1:0-6331 GCA_036263395.1 Rhizomicrobium sp.
GTCGGCGACGAACAGAAGGCCCTTCCGGCACTCCGCCCAGGTCTGATGCGGCACGGGTACCGGTAGCGGACCGAACTGTACACCGCTCGCCGCATCGCTGCCCCAGAAGGCGATCTGGAAACGGCCGCTCTGCGCCACCGCGCCCTTGTTGTCGCTTGCCGGCGCGCGGCCGCCGTCGCGTTTCCAGGTCAGCGGATTGGTGCAAAGCGGCTTGTCACCGCCTTCTCGATCGAGCGTCGCATCCTCACCGAACGTCATCCAGTGCACGATGCAATGCAGGTCGGTCGCGCTTTCGCAGGCCCGCACTGTCTTCAGCCCCGCAACGTCTTTGTCGGTGATCCCGCCGCCGATGATGTAGGCCGCGACCATGCGATTCGCGAGCGGCGTGCCGTCGATCCGTTTCTGGATCAGACGCAGCGCATGATGCGTGCCCTGGCTGTGGCTGGCGATGATGAAGGGACGGCCTTTGGAATAGTGCTCGAGGAAATACGTGAAGGCGCGATCGACATCGCCGTAAGCGAGATCCATCGTCTTGTTCGTCAGATCGTCACCGTCGCGCAGGGCGAAATAGCGGAAGATCGACGCCTCGCGATAGCGCGGCGCATAAACGGCACAGCAGCCGTTAAACACGCTCGCCTGGTTGGCCATCATCCACTTGGTGTTCTCTTCCGTGCGGCTGTTCGGATCGAGCGGCGAATTCCAGTCGGCGCCGCTCATGTAGCCTGTGGGATGGATGAAGAAGACATCGACCTCCGGCGCCGCTGGCGACGGCGCAACGCCCTTCGGCACCAGCATTGCCGGCGAGTCTTTCGACGGCAGCGCCGCCCAGGAGCCCGTCTTCGCATAGTCCGGCACCGGCGCCTTCAGCGCGAGATCCCAACCGTGATGCGGCTTATAAAGCGCGATCACGGCTGGCTGCAGCATTCCCGTAAAGTAGAGCCCGGCGATCACCACGACGACCAGCGCAACGATAGCGCCGATGATTTTCAGTGCTGTTTTCACGATGCCCTCCCATCGCCTGCGGATGCCGATAATAGCACCAAAGACAACTGGCTACGCGTCTAAAGCGGCGGCAGATGCAGCGCGTCTCGGCGCATCTGGAGCCAGCGGCCCGCGACTGCGAAGGCGAGACCACCATCGATATCGTGACCGCTGCCGGGAAGGCGCACGAACGTCGCCTGCGTGCCGAGTGCATGTGTCAGCGTTTCGCCCATGTCGAACGGGACCACGCCATCGCGGTCACCATGCATGATCAGCACCGGCACCTTGATCTTCGGCAACACAGAGAACGTGTCGAACGGATCCTTCATCAGCCAGTGGATCGGATAAATCGGAAAGCGCCGCCCCGCGACGTCGGCGATCGATGTGTAAGGCGACTCCAGGATCAACAGATCGCTGCGCCCCTCTGACGCCATGCGGGCCGCGACGCCGCTGCCAAGGCTTTGTCCCCACAACACGACCGGCCCGTGATCCTTGGGCAACGCGCCGAGGATCGCCCGCGCATCGTCCATCAAGCCAGCTTCGCTCGGGCTGCCCGTGTTGCCGTCATAGCCGCGATAAGACGCAAGCACGATGCTGAATCCCTGTTTGTGGAAGCCGGCACCAACGTCCGCAAAGTCCGACAGTGTGCCGGCGTTGCCGTAGAAGAACACGATGACCGGCGCGCCCGGCCGCGCCGCCGCCTGCCACATCGTGACCCGCGTGCCGTCGTGCTCCGCGATGCGGTGAACCTGAAAGGGCGCAGTCGGCGCCTCAGCGGTGCGGCCGCCGACGAACAGCATCTCGCGCTGTTTCACCACCAGCAGCACGAACACCGTGCCATAGGCGACGAGCGCGAGGATCACGGCCGCGATGACCACTCGTTGCAGAAGTTTCACGCGTCGCTCCGATCAAACCACTGTGATCCGCCGCAGATGACGGCCGGATCGTGCGCAGATCAAGCCCGCCGCTATTGGATATTTTCACTAGATCGCGCCACGCCACACGCCCTTGCCGTTTGCTGTCCGGCAGCCTAACTCGGCTGTGACAACTTCGAGAACACGCCATGCTCAATCGCCGCGCCGTCCTTCTCACCGGAGCCGCAACGGCTGCCGCCGGCTCCACCTTCGCCCACGCGGCCACCGCACCCGGCACATCCGGTGCCGCAGCGCTGAACAAACTGTTCGACCAGATCGTGAATGAGCAGCTCGACCTCTCGCCGGAAAGCGCGACCTATCTCGGCCTCGACACCGGCAAGCGCGCTTATCAGAAGAGCCAGATCAACGACCGCTCCCTCGCCGCCAATGCCAAAGGCAAGGCGATGGTCACCAGTCAGCTGAAGCGGCTGAACGCCTTCGACCGCAAATCGGTCAGCGGCATGGACGCGCTCAACTACGACATCGTCCATTTCAACCTAAAGACCAGCGACGACACCGACCGGCGCTACGCCTATGGCGGCAGCGGTGCGGGCCAGCCTTACTATGTCAGCCAGTTCGGCGGCTCATACGGCACGATCCCCGACTTCCTCGACAACCAGCACACCATCAAGACCAAGGCAGACGCCGATGCCTATCTCTCCCGCCTCGCCGGTTTCGCCACCACCCTGGATCAGGAAACCGAAGTGCTGAAGCACGACGGCGGCCTCGGCGTCATCCCGCCGGACTTCATCATCAACGCCACTTTGAAACAGCTGACCGCGCTGCGCGGCACGCCGGCCGACAAATCGGTGCTGGTGGAATCGGTGGTCCGCCGCACCAAGGCAAAGAACATCGCCGGCGATTGGGGCAAGCAGGCCACGACGCTCGTCACCGGCAAGATTTATCCCGCCCTCGACCGCCAGATCGCGCTGTTCAAAAGCTGGCTGCCGAAATCGGTGCATGAAGCCGGCGTGTGGCGCCTGCCGCAGGGCGAGCAGTACTACACCGACTCCATCCTCACCTGGACGACGTCGACCATGAAGCCGGCGGAGATCCACAAGCTAGGCCTCGATCTCGTCGCGCAATATGGCGCACGCATCGACAGTATTATGAAGACGCACGGCATGACCAAAGGCACAGTCGGTCAGCGCCTGCGCGCGATGTATACCGATCCGAAGTTCATCTATCCCAACACCGATGCCGGCAAGGCGAAGCTGATCGCCGACCTGAACGAGAAGGTGAAGGTCGTCACCGCGAAGCTGCCCGCCGTGTTCGGCACCTTGCCCAAGACGCCGCTCGAGATCCGCCGCATCCCGAAATACACCGAAGCGAGTCAGGCCGGCGGCTACTACAATCCCGGTTCGCTCGACGGCAAACGCCCCGGCGCCTACTACATCAACCTGCGGAGCACAGCGGAGCAGCCGAGCTGGCTTCTGCCGACGCTCACCTATCACGAAGGCATTCCCGGCCATCACCTACAGGGCACATTGCAGAACGAGTCGCCGCTGCCGCTGATCCGAAAGGTGTCGTTCTTCTCCGCCTATATCGAAGGCTGGGCGCTTTATGCCGAACAGCTCGCGGACGAGATCGGCATGTACAAGAGCGATCCGTTCGGCCAGATCGGCTACCTGCACGACGCCATGTTCCGCGCCGTACGCCTCGTCGTCGACACCGGCATGCACGCGATGAAGTGGTCCAGAGAGCAGGCGGTGAAGTACTACGCCGAAACCCTGGGCGATCTCGAAAGCGCCGCGATCACCGAAGTCGAACGCTACTGCGCCTGGCCGGGCCAGGCCTGCGCCTACATGCTCGGCAAGGTGACGTGGCTGAACGAACGTGAGCGCGCCAGGAAAGCGATGGGCACGAAATTCGACATCCGCACCTTCCACGACGCAGGTTTGCTGTCCGGCGCAATGCCGCTGACGGTGCTGCACGAGCGCATCAGCCAATACATCGCAACGGGGAAGTGAGTCTTCCCCCTCCACTTGGTGGAGGGGGCGCGATGCGAAGCAGCGCGGGGAGGATCGTTGGGAACGAGACTCCGCGGCGCGATCCTCCCCCGATCAATCGCTAAGGCGATTGCTCGCCCCCTCCGCCAGGCGGAGGGGGAAGTTAGGCGTTCGCGTCCAACGCCTGCAGCAGATCGTCGATCAGGTCGTTCGTATCTTCGACACCCGTCGACAACCGCAGCAGATCCGGCGGACACGGCGAGCCCGCACCCTCGGCCGGTGCGCGATGTTCGACCAGACTCTCCACCCCGCCCAGCGACGTCGCACGCTTCCAGATTTTCACATTCGCCGCAAAGCGCCGCGCCGCATCGAAGCCGCCGTTCACGCGGATCGACAGCATGCCGCCGAAGCCACCGGTCATCTGCCGCGCCGCCACTTTATGCCCCGCGAAACTCGCGAGCCCCGGATACAGCACCTCCGCCACGCGCGGATGCCCCTCCAGCCGTGACGCGATCGCCATCGCGGACGCCGCGGCCGTCCGTGCACGCGGATAAAGCGTGCGCATACCGCGCATCAGCAGCCACGCCTCGAACGCGCCGAGCGTCGCGCCCTGTTGCAGCCGGTGTAGCTTCAGCCGCTCCCACATTTCATCGTCCTCGCGCGTGATCACCGCACCGGCCAGCACATCGCTATGGCCGTTGAGGTACTTCGTCGCCGAATGCATCACGACATCGGCGCCAAGTTCGAGCGGCCGCGTGAATACCGGCGAGGCCGACGTCGAATCCACACCCAGCCGCGCGCCCGCCTTGTGCGCGATGTCCGCCACCGCCGCGATGTCGGTGATGTCCCACATCGGATTGGCCGGTGTTTCGGTCCAGATCAGTTTGGTCTTGCCCGGCCGCACCGCGGCCTGCACCGCATCGAGATCGCGCAGGTCCACCACCTCGACATCGAGGCCCCACTGCGTCGCGACCTTGGTCAGCCAGTTGCGCAGCGACCAGTACATCACGCGCGGCACGATGATGTGGTCGCCCGGCCGCTGGGTCAGAAACACCGCCGTCGCCGCCGCCATGCCGGACGCAAACAGCGCCGCCGCCTTGCCATGCTCCAGCGCCGTCAGCACCGCCTCCGCCTGATCGAAGGTCGGGTTGTCGGGGCGGATATAATCCCGCCCCAGGCTGTGCTCGCCGTCGGGATCGCGCTCGAACGTGGTGGAGGGGTGCAGCGGCGGCACGATGGCGCCCGTGCTCTTGTCCACCCAGCCCAGCCCTTGGGCCGCGATTGTCGCGGGATGCATTTTCTTGTCGTCACTCATGCCAGTGTCCGGCTCCGAAATTCGCTCGATCTCTATATCGGGCTCCGGGCGAATTTCGGAGCCAAAGGACACTGGCCACTTATTGAATCTAGTGTCGCGTCAGTTTCGAAGTTCGCCTCTCAGGCTGATATCAAAATAGGGCGAACTTCGAAACTACGACACTAGCCACCGGTGCAAAATCGGCGGCACACTACAACCGGGAAACACAGGGAAGCTATGCCATGGGCGAGAAGACCGGCATCAATCCGAAATCCATCGAACGGATCACCGACCACATCAACCGCAACTACATCGACAACGGCAAGATCGCCGGTTGCCAGGTTGAGGTTCGCCGCCACGGCTACACCGCCTATCACCACAATTTCGGCAAGGCCGATCTCGAGCGCGGCAAGGCGATGGCTAACGACACCATCTTCCGCATCTATTCCATGACCAAACCGATCACCTCCGTCGCGCTGATGCAGCTTTATGAGCGCGGCGCGTTCCAGCTCAACGATCCGGTCTACCGCGTGGTGCCGGAATGGCGCGATCAGCGCGTGTGGGTGTCGGGCGAGGGCAAGACGATGGAGACGGTGAAGCCCGCGCGGCCCGTCAGCTTCCGCGACATGCTGTGCCACACCGGCGGCCTCACCTATGGCAACGCGCTCGTCGCGCTCGGTTCGCCCGACACCGGCCATCCGGTCGACAAGGAATATGCCCGCATCGGCGTGCGCCGCGCCGAGGGTGAGGGCGAGACGCTGCGCGAGTTCATGACGAAGCTTGGCCAAGTGCCGCTGCGCTATCAGCCGGGCGAACGCTGGATGTATTCGCTCTCCACCGATGTCTGCGGCGCGCTGGTCGAAATCCTCTCCGGCATGCCGTTCGACAAATATCTCGAAGAGAACATCTTTAAGCCGCTCGGCATGAAAGACACCGCGTTCTTCGTGCCGGAGGAAAAGCTCGGCCGCTTCGCCGCCAACTATCGCCGCGGGCCGGACAAGAAGCTCCAGCTGCTCGACGATCCGGCGAAGAGCACCTATCGCAAGAACCCGACCTTCTTCTCCGGCGGCGGCGGTCTGGCCGGTACGACGGCCGACTACATGCGCTTCTGCGAGATGCTGCGCCGCGGCGGCGAACTCGACGGCGCCCGCATTCTCGGCCCGCGCACGATCGAGCTGATGCACATGAACCAC
>DATAHD010000195.1:0-2720 GCA_036263395.1 Rhizomicrobium sp.
AGATCGGCGGAACGCTCGCCCACCTCATCGGATTGCGTGAGCTTGGCGACGTTGTGATGTTCGACATCGCGGAGGGTATTCCGCAGGGCAAGTCGCTCGATATCGCCCAATCGTCGCCCGTCGATGGCTTCGATTCCAACATGTCGGGCGCCAATTCCTACGACGCGATCGAAGGTGCCTCGGTCTGCATCGTCACCGCCGGCGTGCCGCGCAAGCCCGGCATGAGCCGCGACGATCTGCTCGGCATCAATCTCAAGGTGATGGAGCAGGTCGGCTCCGGCATCAAGAAATACGCGCCCAATGCCTTCGTCATTTGTATCACCAACCCGCTCGACGCGATGGTGTGGGCGCTGCAGAAATATTCCGGCCTGCCGCGCAACATGGTGGTCGGCATGGCAGGCGTGCTCGATTCTGCGCGCTTCCGCTATTTCCTGGCCGACGAATTCAATGTGTCGGTCGAGGATGTCACCGCCTTCGTGCTCGGCGGCCACGGCGACACCATGGTGCCGATGCCGCGCTTCTCCACCGTCAGCGGCATCCCGCTGCCGGAGCTGGTGAAGATGGGCTGGATCAAGCAGGACAAGCTCGACCAGATCGTGCAGCGCACCCGTGACGGCGGCGCCGAGATCGTGGCCCTGCTGAAGACGGGCTCCGCCTTCTATGCCCCCGCGACTGCCGGTATCGAAATGGCGCGCTCCTATCTTTTCGACAAGAAGCGCGTCCTTCCGGTCGCCGCCTATGTCGATGGCAAGTACGGCATCAGCGATCTCTATGTTGGCGTCCCGGCCGTGATCGGTGAGAAGGGTGTCGAGCGCATCGTCGAGCTCGAACTCACCGCCGACGAAAAGGCACAGCTCGCGAAATCCGCCGACGCCGTGAAGGGCCTGATCGACGCCTGCAAGAACCTCGACAAGAGCCTGGCGTAAGTCGGAACGACTTTCATCCGTATACAGAGAACCCCGGCGGGGAGGGGCTTTCCGCCGGGGTTTCCTTTTTAAAGCGCGACGCTTGGGTCAATCGCGCTTTTCTCTAACGCTCAGCGCATCCACGCGCCGCCGATCCAGGCCCAATGGCCTGTCTGGATTTGCCAGTGCCCAGCGCGCCAATATTTGGCGAAGCTCGGCCGCGACGGGATGTGCTCCCACTTCGCCGGCGGCTTGTGACGGAAGTCGTACTTGCGATCGTCATAGCCGTACTTGAAGTGGTTGACCGGCGCGTCCTTCGTCACCGTGATCTTCGTCACGCCGTGATCGTTGGTCGCTATCTTCACGACGCTCGTCTTCGTCACGATCTTGGTCACGCCGTTCTGGTGCGTCGTGATCTTCTGGATGCTTCCCGGCTTGACTGCGATCTGCGTCGCGCCGTTCGGCTTGGTGATCACTTTCACCGGCGCGGGCGCTGCATTCGCGGCGCTCGACAGTGCGATCGGGGCGGCGCCGATCATCGCCACGGCCAGCGTGGTGGCCAACTTCAGACTGGTGTTCGTGCGCTTCATGGGTTTCTCCTTTGCTCGCTGCACACAACAAAGATCGGCACGGCAAGGGCGCGGTTAAAGCCATGCGCCTATCGCAACACCGCGATCTCTGTCGCGAACTGTCGCGACGATGGGCGCAGCGACGATTGGTTGTTAATCTGCGGTTCAGGAAACGCGATCCGCGGAAAACCCATGGTCCCGCAGCTTGAAACCGAACGTCTGATCATGCGCGCGTGGTGCGCCGATGACTTCGAGACGTACGCCGAATTCATGGCCGATCCCGAGGTCGCGCGCTTCATCGCGCCAGCACCGATGACGCGCGCCGATGCGTGGCGCAGTCTTGCCGTCAGCATTGGCCATTGGGCGCTGCGAGGCTATGGCACCTGGGCGGTGACGCAGAAGTCGGACGGCGCCCTCGTCGGGCGTGTCGGCATGATCAATCCGGAAGGCTGGCCGGCGCTGGAGGTCGGCTGGACTCTCGGCCAACCTTATTGGGGCAAGGGCTATGCAACGGAATCAGCCGCTGCCGCGATGCGTTATGCCTTCCTCACCCAGCCTGTGGACCGTGTGATCTCCAGCATCGATCCCGAAAACGTGGCGTCGCAGAAGGTAGCGCAGCGGCTCGGCGAAACACGCGGTGAGCGCGATAATGTGACCATCGGTGGCAAGGATTTTCCGGTCGATCTCTGGTTCATCACCCGTGCCGAGTGGCAGCGGCGAAACGCAGCTTGACCCAAGGGCCCAATCCGCGCTCCTTGGCGCCCGAAATGGCTTCCGACCAGACCGTCTACCGCGCCCGCGACTTCTCCTTCTTCGTTTCGGCCCGCTTCCTCGCGACCGTCGCCATGCAGGTCCAGTCGCTCGCCATCGGCTGGCAGATCTACAACATCGAGAACTCGGCCCTTGCGCTCGGCTTTGTCGGCCTGTGCCAGTTCGCGCCGATGTTTCTGCTGACATTGCCGGCGGGCGAAGTGACCGACCGCTTCGATCAGCGCCGCGTCCTAGCGCTCGCTTATTGGGCGGAAGCCGCGTGCGGCGTGCTGTTCGCGCTTCTCTCGCTGTTCGATCCGAAGAATTCCATCGCCTTCTTCGGTGTGCTGGTGCTGTTCGGCTCGGCACGCGCCTTCGCGGGCCCAGCGGGATCGTCGCTGCTGCCCTTCCTCGTGCCGCCGGAAAACCTGCCGCGTGCGATTGCGCTCAACTCGTCGGTGTTCACCACCGCGGTGATCGCCGGTCCTGCCATCGG
>DATAHD010000196.1:0-3742 GCA_036263395.1 Rhizomicrobium sp.
ACAAGCAGTTCGCTGATTATATCGGCACATACCAACTCCACGACGGCGACCTGGTGTTCCACTTGTTCGAGGACGTGCGCCGCGTAGAGCTCGGTCCGTCGGCGGCCCCGGTGGCGCCGTGACCGCGCTCCTGGACGCGGCGGCGCTCGCTGAGCGGATGATCGCCGCGATCGAAAGACACGGTGATCTGCGCGGCTTCTTCCACGCTACCACGGCGGACGCGCTCCGCCTGCTCGCGAAGCACGCGCGGGAGTGCACCATGGCACCGTCGACGCTCGACGGACTTGCGCGCATCACTGACGGCTACGGCGCGATCACGTTCGATGAGTTTGCCGCGAGCCTGAAAGAAACAATCGGTGCGGATCGCGAGTACGCAGAGCGCTGCTGGATTCCGTTCCGCGACAACCCGATCGGCTACTGCCGGGTGATGTCCGGAACCACATGTCTCACACCGGCGTTCCGGACACCCGCGGATCGCGTTCCGGACACCCGCGCCAAAGCACGACGTGCGAGCTGAGCCACGACCTCCTCCGAGCATGAGGCGCATGGATCAGCGTAGACCCATGACATTTGTGTCGTATGGTCACCAGATGTCACATCGAAGCGACTGCCGCGACAGTCGCATGGATCCAAGCGATCGAGCCATCTGCTCTCGCCGGCACAAGCATATGGCACGCCGTATGCCTGTGCCATGGCGGCCTGGTATTTGGCCACTGTGTGGCCAAAGTTGTTGCAGTCTGTTGACGTTTGGCCATGATGCACGTGTACCCGCACGTGTGCGGGGACTGGACGGAGAGGTGGGTCATGGATTGGAACACGAACGCGGCCGCTTGCGATGTTGCGGATTCCGAGGATAGCGGGGTCAGGATCAAATGGGATCAGAGCGTCGTCCAGAAGGTCGATCGTCTGATGAAAGCCATTCCGCCGGAAGCCTGGGAAGCATATGAGCGCATCAAGCTGCGTGGCCCCAGAAACTCTCGCTAACGATGATTAGCACATCGGAACTGCTGTACATATTCGAGCAGTTCAAAGATGAAAACATCGGCAGCAATCTGCCGCGCAACAGGGTCGTTCTAGACTTCAGACAGAACGCACTAGACATCGCTTCCGCCGGGCGTTGGGGCGACAAGGGAGAAGTTGCCGCAATCTTCTTCTCCTTCAGCGTTCACGATACCATGTTGCTAGACGCACAAAGCGAGTTCCCCTTTCTTATTACATGCGCACAAATGGCCGACAACGGCCTACGCCTAGGATCAGCAGATGAGTACGAGGCGCTCGGAAAACTGCAAGATGATGTGGCCGAAGGCGGCATGGATATAGACGCAGTTCGCGCGTGGTTCAATGACAGGTTATACCGTGAAGAGCGACAGTGAGCGCGACGCCAGCCGTCCGTCCCGCTTGCCGTTCTTCCAGTTCTGTCCTTGCTGTAGAATCGTGCTGATGACGACGCCGCAGAGCGTGGCGAGACTGCGGGCGGTCAGGTAACCGGTCCCGTCCTCCAGCACGCCCATTTCCAGCCCATTCACCTCACGCGCGGTCACGACCGCGAGCGGCGCAGATGGTGTGCGCGCCGGCGTTCCGTTGCTCATCTGATCACCCCAATTGCAATGATTCCGACAGGTTACGGCGAAAAATGCCCCGAGATCCGATCACCCACGCCGCGTGAGCAAGCACACCGTTTGTTCGCCTGCGGCCAGTTGGGCCTCATGGTGGGCGCTGGTAGGCATGCCTACGCTCGTCGCGGAACGCATCGGATAGCGACGTTGTCGCGGCACTGTAATTCTGGACGTGGACGTAGCAAGGATACGACGGAAGATTGTGACCATCGACGCTGGCGGGCGATGGAGAGGATGTCCCGGGCGGAATGTTGCTAGGCCGCGCTGGATGCTGCGCTGCGAAGATCTCGTCGCCTACGGCCCCGCTGGCCACCGCTTCGCCCTCCGGATCGCGCGTTTCAGGCCCATGCCGGTCGCGATATCCGCGAGGGCCTCGCCCGGGTAGCGCCCCTCGTGCTCGACGATGCGCGAGAGCGGGATCGCCCTGTCCCGCGCGTCGGACACAGGTCCATCGGCGGACTCGATAAGCTCCCAGCCGAGCTGCCTGAGGTACGTCTCGATCTGCCGGGGCGCGATGGTGCACGTGACCGGTCACGTCGGAAGCGTGAGGCGCACGCGCTTGTCACCACGGCGCCGCTTCACGGGCACCTACCTTCGGCGCGGGCGAGCGCTTCAACAGATCGAAGCACCTCGCCCGGCGTGCGCTGCGTGATCGAGGCGATGTCGCAGATCAGCACCGCGATCTCGCGGGCGGTCTCGTCGTCCAGCGGGCACCGGATGTGCCGCGTCGTGTCCCCCGCGACTTGCTCGAACAAGCCGTGCTTGAGCGTCCACCCTGTCGCGAGCAGGTACGCGCGGACGTCGTTCGGCGACACGTCCCCCTCTACCGGGTCGTGCACCGTGACGCGGCGCTTTTGGTGAGCGACGCTCACCGTCGCCTCCATCCGCGGCCGGCGAGGAGCTTCAGGAACTCGGCGCGGGCGCGGCGGAGACGGCTCCACGCCTTGCCCTCCCCGATCTCGTGCTCGCGGGCGAAGTCGCGGATGAGCTCCCCACGCGCGAACGCGGTGAGGACGTCGCGGTAGCGCTTCGGCAGGCGAGCCAGAGCGCGCAGAGCCTCGCGAGCGTCGAGCATGCCCGTGGTGTCGGCGCACGGCTCCTGCGCTGCGGCCCATGGGTCTGTCGCGGGGACCTCGTGCCGGTTGGCTGCGCGGTCGCGGTGCTTCAACGCCTGTCTCCAAGCGATGCCTGCTACCCAATGACGCAGCGAAGCGTGCGGATCTAGCGCCGGATCTGGCCGAAAGCGACCGGCTTCGATGGCCTGCCACGCCGCGACGAGGCAGTCTTGATAGACGTCCTCAAGATGGCGCAGAGCGACGCCGCATGACCACAACACCTGGAAGATGACGTGACGCAAGGCGATGATAGCCGCGAGGCTCGGGTAGGCGGGCGGGTGATCTTCGTGCGTGGCGCTCATGTCCCCTCCAGAGCGCCGCCGCAGTGCGGACAGGAGACGATGGGCGCGGGTCCCTGGCGGAGCAGCCTGTCGACGCTGATGTTGAGGGCGCGCGCGATCCGGAGCGCGAGCCCAGGGGACCCAGGGCCGCGGCCGTTCCCCACGAACTGCAACGTCACCTCGGAGACGCCCGCAAGCTCAGCGAGCTGCGGCCAGGTGTATCTCTGGTGCAGGTTTTTCAGGGCCGCCGTGAGCGCGGCGGACTCGGACGGGGTGAGACAGATCGATGCACGGCGGCGCCCGCGGGGCTTGGGCGTAGCTCCGCCCTTGCCGCCGTCTGGCGGTACGATGTATAGAGTCATTGTCGGACCTCGTGGAAGCGGGGTTCGGCCACGACCCCCGGGCGCCGGCAAGCGCCGCGGGGGTCACTACTTGGGGCCAAGCCTACGGACAGATCACAAGGTCACAACGAGAATCGGCATTCCGGACACTCGATCTGGGAGGGTAGCTATTCCGGACATCACCTACTGCCGCTGGAGGAATCCTCGTTCGCAGGGCGAACGATTGACGGAGCTCGCCTTGCAAAAGGCTCGCGCCGCCGCAGGCATCGACCCTGCGACCGGCGAGCGCATCAAGTCGCCCGATGCGGCGCCCGCAAGTCATCCGTCGGGCGGCAAGGCCTGACGTACTACATTCGCCGCCCACATCACGGCGTCGCGCGTGCAGGTGC
>DATAHD010000197.1:0-2286 GCA_036263395.1 Rhizomicrobium sp.
CTCTTCCGCGATGATCATCGGGAAGGACGTCTTGATGCCCTGCCCGATCTCGGGATTCTTGTTGACGATGAACGTCTCGCCATTCGGCGCGATGCGGATGTAGGCGTTCAGGGTCGAGGCTGCTTCCGGCGCGCTGCCTTCACGCTGCGCGAACGCGGGGATGCTGAAGTTCAGCATCACACCGCCGCCGACGGCGGCGCTGGCGGTGAGGAACGAGCGACGGGAAACGCCGCCTTCCGTGTTCAGATCCTGGGGCGACATCATTTATGCCATCTCCCGCTTGTCTTCGGTCGGAAGCCCGGCGGCCTGCTTGATGGCCGCGCGGATGCGCGTGTACGTGGCGCAGCGGCAGATGTTGCCGCTCATGGCGTCGTCGATGTCCTTGTCGGTCGGCTTCGCCGTGCGGTTCAGCAGCGCCGTGGCGGACATGATCTGGCCCGCCTGGCAGTAGCCACACTGCATGACGTCGAGGGCAAGCCACGCTTCCTGCACTTTCTTGCCGGTGTCGCTTTCGCCGATGCCTTCGATGGTGGTGACCTTGGCCTCGCCAACCGCCGAAACCGGCGTGACGCAGGAGCGCGTCGGGTTGCCATTGATGTGGACCGTGCAGGCGCCGCACAGGCCCATGCCACAGCCGAACTTACTGCCCTTCAGTTCCAGCTCGTCGCGGAGTACCCAAAGCAGCGGTGTGTCGGCTTCGACCTCCACCGTGCGTGGTTTGCCGTTGACGTTGATGGTGTAGCTCATGCGATACCTCGGTATGCGCGGATCCACTTTCCGCGCGAAGCCTACTGTCCGTAGAAAAAAGACCTTCCCTGTCCGGTGATCATTACCCCCGGTCCGGGCGGATTTTTTGCAACGTCCGCCCTTATGAGTCAACAGATTACAGGTTCCGGTCCGATGCGCGGTAGGGACTGGCTGAGAAAACTTCGAGACGCTGTGTACGGTGGTAACCACCGCGTGACCGCATAGCGAGCGATTATTCGATTTCCGCTAGCGCGCTACCCTCTCGTACCCGATCACCCGCCTTGTGCTTCAGGGACTTCACGGTGCCGGCACGCGGGGCTTTGATGGCGTGCTCCATCTTCATCGCTTCGATGACGAGCAAGGTCTGGCCGGCGGTGACCGTGTCCCCTTCCTTTACCGCCACACTCACCACGACGCCGGGAAGTGGCGTGGTCAGCCCGCCCGCGTGCGCAGCCGCGGATGACTCGAACTGGTTCCCGTCGTTCACCGTGAACGAGACCTTCTCGCCGAGGCGCCAGACATCGATGCGGTGGGGATGCACCAGCACGTCGGCACTGGCGCCGCCTTGCTCGACCCACTGAAGCACCGGGCTGAAGCTGTCATGGAAGCTCAGCTTGAAGGTCTTCCCATCGACCCGCGCGACGCTGTGCTCCGGAGTGGACTCGAGCACTTCGACATCAAACGACCGCTTATCGAGGAGCAATGGAACGCGGACCGCAGAGGCCTGGCCGGCACGGAAGCCGTCCGTGATTTCCCAGGGCGAGAGCCTGGCCTGCCAGGGAGCCAGCGCCCAAACCCGGGACGCCCCGGCGAGCGCGGCAGCGGGCGCAGCGTCTGGCGGGGCGCTGAGCTCGGCCTCGTTCCGGGGGATGAACGCCGTGCTGACATCAGCGCCGCGGAAAGCCGGCGTGCGTAACGCCCGCACCAGCCAGGAGGCATTCGTGGCAACGCCGTCGACGCGCACGTCTTCGACACCGGCGATAAGCCGGTCCAGTGCGGCCTCACGTGACGGGCCGTGAGCAACGATCTTGCCGAGCAGCGAGTCGTAGAAGGACGGCACCGCGTCCCCGCTCTCGAATCCCCGATCGACGCGTACGCCCTCGTGCTCCGTGGGCCACCACATGAGCTCGAGCTTGCCGACGCTCGGAACGAAATCCTTCGTCGGATCCTCCGCACACAGTCGCACTTCGATTGCGTGCCCCGAGCGCCGAATGTCCTCCTGCTTCAGCGGCAACGGCTCCCCGGCGGCAACGCGTAGCTGCCATTCGACGAGGTCGAGACCGGTGATCATCTCGGTGACGGGATGCTCGACCTGCAATCGCGTGTTCATCTCCATGAAATAGAAATCGCGACCGCTGAGCAGGAACTCGATGGTGCCCGCGCCGACATAGCCCACTTCCCTCGCCACAGTGCAGGCGGCGGCGTATAGGCCGCTGCGCACGGCCTGGTCGAGCCCGGGCGCCGGCGCCTCTTCGATGAGTTTCTGATGACGACGCTGAACCGAACAGTCTCGATCGAAGAGCGCCACGATCGAGCCGT
>DATAHD010000198.1:0-2243 GCA_036263395.1 Rhizomicrobium sp.
GGTCGACCAGGCAACCGGCGAAGACCTCTCCAAGAAGCCGAAAGCCGACGCCCCCGCCGCCGGCGAGTAATCGCTAACCTCTCCCGCTTGCGGGAGAGGCCGCTTCGCACAGCGAAGCGGGTGAGGGGAAGTCTCTCAGATGAAGGCCGCTCCAACCGGGCGGCCTTTTTCTTTTGCGCGGAAACCATATGCGCAACGCCGTGGTTAACGGCCGTTCGCCATTCTTGTGCCGCCAACGCCTGCTCTTTACGGTGCCGCCACCCAGGGGCCTCTCATGACCGCCGCGTTGCGCTTCGTCAGCCTTATCCTGATCGTGATCGCGCTGATGTTGCTCGGCGCCGATCTCGTCACCACGCTCGAAAAGGGCGGTGAGATCACCGTGCGCTCGATCGAAGACGTGTGGGCGATGTTCAGCCGCGCCAGCGTCGATGCGTTCAAATCCTGGCTCGAACACACCCTGCCGCAGCCGTCCTCCGGCTGGGTCGAAGCGGTACTGAGCCTCCCCGGCTGGGCCTTCTTCGGCGTGATCGGCGTGATCCTCGGCTTCCTCTTCGGCCGCCGTCACGGCGAAGCGGAATAAGTCACGTTCTTCACGCAGCGCTTTGCGGAATGCCGAAAACGCTACTTGGCATTCTCGTCGCGCTGCGGTCGTGCCTGAGGATAAGGTCCCAGAACATTTCGCAGAATGCCCATACATCGTCGTCATGCTGCCGATGATGGGTGATGAGCCCGAACGGGCCGGCATCGCCCGCTTTGATGCGTTTGGCGAGACGTTGTGCAGCACTCTGCAAATCGATCAGGCGGCTGGTGCCGTTGCGGCCCACAATACTGAGATGGCAATCGGCCCGCCGCAGTCCCGCAACAGTGGAAGCTGGATCGGGGCCTACACCTGAACTGACAGCACAGGAAAGACCGCGATAACCACTGGCGAAAAGCAGCGGCTCCAATTCCACGGGAAAGCGATTCCACGGCGCGACAAAGACGGGACTCATCTGTGCACCGAACGCGTCGGTCAGGATTTGCAGGCCTCGCGTCAATTCGACGTTCATACTCTCTGTCGGCCGCGATGGATGAAACTCCTGCGGCGGTCCGCCCTCCGGCGCGTTGTTGGCGTGCTGCCAACCATGCGTGAAGACATCAGTCTCGGGGTATTGCGCACAACAGGCGCCAGCGATTTCTTCAACTGATCCGGAATGACGGCCAACCCCACCGGGATGCCGAGGGTCTCGGATAGCGTCATCAATTGATGCAAGCGCGGCGTTTCCGCAATTGCGTCGTCATCACGCCACCAGAATTCGACCGGCGCATCGCCGGGGGCTTGTGCCAACGCCTGTTCGATCTGTGCCAATGCTTCGCGCGCGGCAACCAGGGCATCGCTCATCGCTAGCGGTTCGCCCCCGGCGTCCACAGCACATCGCCCGCGCCCTTGTCGTTGGCATAGCGGCTCGCGACGAACAGAAAGTCTGACAGCCGGTTCACATAGCGGATCGCTACCGCATTGATCGGCTCGATCGCGTTCAGCTCCGTCATCAACCGCTCCGCCCGCCGCACAATAGTACGCGCGACATGCAGATGCGCCGCCGCCGCCGTGCCGCCCGGCAGCACGAACGATGTCAGCGGTGCGAGGTCCGCGTTCATCGCATCGATCTCGCGCTCCAGCCGTTCGACCTGTGTATCGATCACGCGCAGCCGTCCCTCAGTCCGCTTGGCGGTTTCCGGCACCGTCAGGTCGGCGCCGACATCGAACAGGTCGTTCTGGATCCGCCCCAGCATCGCGTCGAGGTCGCCGGTCGTGTGTAGCCGCGCGACCCCGATCGCTGCATTCGCCTCATCCGTCGTGCCATAGGCCTGGATGCGCAGCGCATGCTTCGGCAGCCGCGTCCCATCCCCCAGCGCCGTCTCGCCCTTGTCGCCCGACTTCGTGTAGATGCGATTCAATGCAACCATAGGCGAAGCATAAGGCGCTTTGACCGGCGAGAGAACGCCACAATGGGATTAGGGATTGTTCTCATCTTCTGGATGCTGCTGGGCGGCGTGCTCACCGTCGTTGCCGCGGCAATTCTCGCGGCTATCACCTTCCTTCTCACGCGCGGCGCAAGCACAGGACGGCGCCGTGTGCTGCTGTTCGCTGTCGCCCTGCCGTTCCTGTCTGCGGCTTGGGTTGGTGCGATCTTCGGCGCTTTCGCGCTTGTGAACACGTTGGAACGCGGCCGCGATATCGGCATCGGCGATGCGTGGTACAC
>DATAHD010000199.1:0-6391 GCA_036263395.1 Rhizomicrobium sp.
GGCGCGTCGAACAATCCGAACCACAGCAAGGGCACGCGCCGGCCCGCTGGAAGGAGAGGGCGCAGCCGTGGCTCCAACAGATAGCCGAGCTCGTACGAGAAGTATCCGGCCGCGTGCCGCCCGGCCGCGAGACCGGCCTCCAGCCGCTCCAGAGCCGGGGCGACCTCCTCGGCTGAGTCGGCCTGGATGATGAGGCTGGGGCGTCCGAACGCCAGAAGTCGCTCGCGCCCCGGCATGGCGTCGTCGATCAGAACGGTGGGGCGGGGCGCTGCCATGCCGCCTCCTAGCATCGTTCGGCGGCCGGCGGTCCATCTGTGCGCGCATCTCTCATCCGCTACGCCATACAATTCATGACAAAAATGTAATCAAAGTTCTCTTTATGATCCGAGCGGAGAGATTATATCCATACGCCTGCTTTCGAACGCATCGGTTGGCGCTGGTGAGGGGAGGGGGTACCCCCTCTTTTTTGCAAAACAACCTCAAGGCGTATTCCGAATAAAATCAAAGACTTACAGTTTTCGACGGTTGTAAGTCGCGGTATCACGCCGCTGAATATCGGGGCTCGCCAATCGCCCTCAGAAGCTATCGCGAAGACCCGCAGCAAGCCGCTCTGTCACCTGTGCGACACCATGGAACCATGCGTGGTCCGCGCCACAGATATCCAAAAAAATGCTGCGGTTTCAGTGACTTCCGATTGACGGCCATAGTGTGGTCTGACAGGTTAATCGTGCTGATGCGTCCGTTACCGCAGCAGCGAATGCGTCCCTCTCAGGGGCTTGGGGATGATTAAGTCAGAATTGGTGGCAAAGCTCACGCAGCGCTACCCGCATCTATACCACCGGGATGTCGAGCGGATCGTTTCGACCGTGCTCGATGAGATCACCAAGGCTTTGGCCGACGGTCATCGCGTGGAACTCCGCGGATTCGGGGCGTTTTCGGTGAAGGTTCGCCCGTCCCGCATGGGCCGCAACCCGCGCACCGGCGAGCCGGTGGCGGTCGATGAGAAGCGCGCACCGTTCTTCCGGACGGGCAAAGAGCTGCGGGAACGTCTCAACAACGGTGTGGATCACGGGGAAGACCCGGAAGATACGCACTAAGCCGCTTGCCGACTCAGTCGCCGCGCCCTAAGACGCGGCTTCGATGACCGGCTCCAGCAAAAACCCCGTCTTCGTCGCCCTCGATACCCCCGACCTCGCGAAAGCTTTGGAAATTGCCAAGGCCGTGAAGCCTTACGTTGGCGGTCTCAAAGTCGGCTTCGAATTCATGACCGCCCTCGGCCCCTCCGCCATCCGCGAGGTGGTCGCCACCGGCCTGCCGGTGTTCACCGACACAAAATTCCACGACATCCCGAACACAGTCGGCGCCGCCGCGCGCGAGATCGCCAAGCTGGGCGCCGCGATCTTCAACGTCCACGCCAGCGGCGGTGAGGCGATGCTCCGCGCCGCGGCGGAGGAAGCCCGCTCGGTCAATCCGGCGATGAAGATCATCGCGGTGACGGTACTGACCAGCCTGGACGATGCCGACCTCGATGCGGTCGGCCAGCGCGGCCCCGCGGCCGATCAGGTCGTCCGGCTCGCCCGCCTGACCCAGCATTGCGGCCTCGACGGCGTGGTCTGCAGCTCCAAGGAAATCGGCGCTATCCGCAAAGCCTGTGGCACGGACTTCCAGCTTGTCGTCCCCGGTATCCGCCCGGCCGGCGGCGATCTCGGTGACCAAAAGCGGGTGATGACACCCTCTGCCGCGGTTCAGGCCGGGGCGGACATCCTTGTCATCGGCCGCCCCATCGTGGCTGCGTCCGATCCCGCCGCCGCCGCGCGCGCGATCTGGGAAGAATTGTCCGCTGTTCCAGCGGGTTAAGCCCACGCGCCGGAGTTCCTTGATTTAGCGTCCCGGCCCGCCCATAAGCGGCACCCCATGGGCATCGCGGTCAAAATTTGCGGACTTACGAGCGCCGACGCGGCCGATGCGGTCGCGCACGCGGCCGTGGATTACGCCGGCCTCAACTTCCATCCGCGCTCGCCGCGTTGCGTACCGCTCGATGCCGCCGCTGCGCTCGCGAACCGCCTGCGCGGCCGTGTGCGTGTCGTGGCATTGGTGCCCGACGCAGGCGACGAACAACTCGCCGCCATCGTGCGCGCCGTGCGTCCCGACTTCATTCAGCTTCATGGCGCCGAAAGCGTCGATCGCACGGCAGCGATCCGCAGCCGCTTTGAACTTCCGGTGATCAAAGCCATATCCATTGCAGAGGCATCGGACTTCGATGCCGTGCCGCGTTACGAGGCTGTTGCCGACATGTTGCTGTTCGATGCCAAACCGTCTGCCGATGCCACCCGCACGGGCGGGAACGGTGTGGCGTTCGATTGGCAGCTGATGCGCAACCGTAACTTCACGCGCCCGTGGCTTCTCGCCGGCGGCTTGAATGCGGAGAATGTCGCCCGCGCGGTGCACATTTCCGGCGCGCCGGGCGTTGATACATCGTCCGGTGTCGAAACCGCACCGGGTATCAAGGACGTAGAACTCATCAAGTCGTTTGCCGCCGCCGCGCGCAACGCACAATACGCTACGGAGCAGCAGACGTGAGCAGCCATCCCAACACCTATCGCGAAGGCCCTGATCTGCGCGGCCATTTCGGTGCCTATGGCGGTCGCTTCGTCGCCGAGACGTTGATGCCGCTCGTGCTCGATCTGGAGCGTGCTTACGAAGAAGCGCGCAAAGACCCGTCGTTCCAGAACGAACTCGACGGTTTGCTGAAGAACTATGTCGGCCGCGAGAGCCCGCTCTATTTCGCGGAGCGCCTGACGCAGCATCTCGGCGGCCCGAAGATCTACCTGAAGCGCGAGGACCTCAACCACACCGGCGCGCACAAGATCAACAACTGCCTCGGTCAGGTGCTGCTCGCGCGGCGCATGAAGAAGACGCGCATCATCGCGGAAACCGGCGCCGGCCAGCATGGTGTTGCGACCGCGACGGTTGCAGCGCGGTTTAACCTGCCGTGCATCGTTTATATGGGCGAAGTCGACATCGAGCGGCAGAAGCCGAACGTCTTTCGCATGCGCTTGCTCGGCGCCGAGGTTCGGCCGGTGACATCCGGTTCGCGCACGCTGAAAGATGCGATGAACGAGGCGCTGCGTGACTGGGTCGCCAACGTCCATGACACCTTCTACATCATCGGGTCCGCCGCCGGTCCGCATCCCTATCCGCAGATGGTGCGCGACTTCCAGCTGGTGATCGGCAACGAGATCAAGAGGCAGATCACAGAGGTCGAAGGCCGGCTGCCCGACCTTGTCGTCGCCTGCGTCGGCGGTGGATCGAACGCGATCGGCACGTTCCATCCGTTCCTCGACAATCACGAGGTCGAAATCCACGGCGTCGAAGCGGCCGGTGACGGCATCGACACGCCACGCCACGCAGCGACCCTGTCGAAGGGCTCGCCGGGCGTGCTGCACGGCGCCCGCAGCTATCTGCTGCAGGACCATGACGGTCAGATCAACGAGGCGCACTCGATTTCCGCCGGTCTTGATTATCCGGGTGTCGGTCCGGAACACTCCTGGCTGAAAGACCTTGGCCGCGTGCGCTATCACGCGGTGACGGATAAGGAGGCGATGGAGGCCTTCACGTTGCTCTCCAAGCTGGAGGGCATTATTCCGGCGCTCGAGCCGTCGCATGCCATCGCGCATGTGATGCGCGTGGCACCGCATATGAGCAAAGACCAGGTCGTTGTGGTCACGCTGTCGGGCCGCGGCGACAAGGACGTGTTCACCGCCGCCGATGCGCTGGGTGAGAAGATATGAGCCGTATCACTGCAAAGTTCGCGGCTCTGAAGAAAGAGAACCGCGCCGCCTTTGTGCCGTTCATCACGGCGGGCGATCCCAATTATGACACCGCGCTCGCGCTGATGACCAAGCTGCCGTCCATCGGCGCCGACGTGATCGAGCTTGGCATCCCGTTCTCCGATCCGATGGCAGATGGCCCGGTGAACCAGGCATCGTATCTGCGGGCGCTGGAAGCGGGCATGAACCTGCACAAGGTGCTGCGCATGGTCGAGACGTTCCGCAAGACGGACAAGACCACGCCGGTCGTGCTGATGGGATCGTACAATCCGATCCATGCCTATGGCACGGCGCGTCTGGTGAAGGATGCCGCCGGAGCCGGTGTCGACGGCTTCCTGATCGTCGATCTGCCGCCGGAAGAAGACGAGGTGTTACGGCTGCCATGCAATCTGCATGGCCTCGACGTCGTGCGCTTCGTGACACCGACCAGCGATGACGCCCGCATCGAGACGATCCTTAACGGCGCTAGCGGATACCTCTATTACATCTCCTTCACTGGCACGACCGGCACGCAGGCGATCGGCCATAGCGAGGTCGCGGCCAACATTGCGCGCCTCAAGACGCACACCAATCTGCCGTGCACCGTCGGCTTCGGCATCCGCACGCCGGAGCAGGCTGCGGAAACCGCACAGGTTGCAGAGGGCGTTGTCGTTGGTTCGGCCATCGTAAACCGAATCTTCGAAAATCACCGCGATGGACGCAATTCTTCGGAACTCGTGGCGAACGTCCTGGAATTTTGTTCAGGGCTCGCAAAATCGGTGCATGCAGCCCGTACCGCAACCGTGGTAGAATGACGCCATGAACTGGATCGCGAATTTCGTCCGGCCCCGCATCAAGGGCCTGATGGGCAATCGTCCGCCGGAAACACCGGAAAATCTCTGGCGCAAATGCTCCGGCTGCGGAGAGATGATCTTCCACCGCGATCTCGCGGCAGCGCAGAACGTCTGTCCGAAATGCGGCCACCACATGCGCATCGGTGTTGCCGAGCGTTTCGCGGCGACCTTCGACGCGAACTCCTATGAGGAGCTGCCGCAGCCGAACATCGCGATGGATCCGCTGAAGTTTCGCGACGAGAAGAAGTACGTCGATCGCCTGAAAGACGCGCGTGCCAAGTCGGGCCGTCTCGATGCGCTGGTCGCCGCGCGCGGCACGCTCGAAGGCCTGCCGGTGATGATCGCGGTGCAGCCATTCGACTTCATGGGCGGCTCGCTGAGTATGGGCGTTGGCGAGGGCCTCGTCATCGCCATGCGGACGGCGATCGAAGATAAGCGGCCTTTCATCCTGTTCGCATCGTCCGGCGGTGCGCGTATGCAGGAGGGTATCCTCTCGCTGATGCAGATGCCGCGTGTGACGATCATGGTCGACATGCTGCACGAGGCGAACCTGCCGTTCATCGTGGTGCTCACCGATCCGACCACCGGCGGCGTCAGCGCGTCCTATGCGATGCTCGGAGATGTCCACATTGCGGAGCCGGGTGCGCTCATCGGGTTTGCCGGTCCGCGCGTGATCGAGCAGACGATCCGCGAGCGGCTGCCGGAAGGCTTCCAGCGCGCCGAGTATCTGCTCGAGCACGGCATGGTCGATATGATCGTGCATCGCCACGAGATGCGCGCGACGCTCTCCCGTCTGGTGCACATGATGATGAAGCGCTCGCGCCCGAAGGCGAAAGCGCCTGCGCCGCAGACCGTCACGGTCGAGGCGCATTCCTCGGCCGACAACTCTGTGGCGGCGAAATGATCATCAGCGGCGCCAAAAGCGACGCAATTCTCGAACGCCTTCTGAAGCTGCACCCCAAGCGTACCCAGCATCAGACCATCGATTTGGCGTTGTACCGGATCGAGCGTCTGCTCGCCGATCTGGGCCATCCGGAAGACAAGCTGCCGCCGGTGATCCATGTCGCCGGTACCAACGGCAAGGGCTCGGTCTGCGCCTTCTCGCGCGCAATGCTGGAAGCGCAGGGCATGAAGGTCCACATGCATATCAGCCCGCATCTGGTGCGCTTCCACGAGCGCATCCGGCTCGCGGGCGAGTTGATCTCCGAAGAGGAGTTGTGCGCCACGCTGGAAGAAGTGGAGCGCGTCAATGCCGGGCAGGAGATCACCTACTTCGAGATCACCGGCGCGGCGACGTTCCTCGCCTTCTCGCGCCACCCCGCCGACGCGCTGGTGCTCGAGGTCGGGCTCGGCGGCAAGTACGATGCGACCAATGTCGTGCGCAAACCGGCGATGACGATCATCCAGCCGATCGGTCTGGACCATCAGGAATTCTTCGGCAGCGACCTGCGCAATATCGCGGCGGAGAAGGCGGGCATCATCAAGCCGGGCGTGCCGGTGGTGATCGGCCCGCAGGAAGATGCGCCGCGCGACGTGATCCTGCGCCGCGCCGAGGAGATGCGCGCACCGGCCTTTGTGTTCGGGCAGGATTTCCACGCGCATCAGGAACATGGCCGGATGGTCTATCAGGACGAGAACGGCCTGCTCGACCTGCCGATGCCCAAACTCATTGGCCGGCATCAGGTCGAGAACGCCGCCGTCGCCATCGCCGGCCTGCGCCATGCCAAA
>DATAHD010000200.1:0-15445 GCA_036263395.1 Rhizomicrobium sp.
ATCTGGGTGCCGGAGAAGCGGAAGGACTACGGCGCGTCGTTCGCCGCCTTGTGCGATGCATACTTCAAGCGCGTGTCGTGGGAACCGGTGAGCGATATCGATCGCCGCACCGCCGGAATCCTCTCGGCGTTCCTGCTCGCACGCATCGACGGCAAATCGCCGGTCGAATACATCACCGCGGAAAGCGACAAAGCGTTCGTCCGCGCGACAGCGCGCGAGTTTCTGACCAAGACCGATTGGACTCTCGCAGAGCTTTCACGCGTGTGGCAGGAAAAATTGGATCACCGATGAAGAATGATGCGATTGCCGCCGTTCGCGGGCGCCAGGTTTGGGATTCCCGTGGCCGCCCGACGGTTGAGGCTGATGTTGTGCTCGAAAGCGGCGTCGTAGGCCGCGCCATTGCGCCCGCCGGTGCTTCGCGCGGCATTTACGAAGCGGTTGAATTGCGCGATGGCGGTGAGCGCCAAGGCGGTTACGGCGTGGACGCCGCCGTTGCCAACGTGAACGCTATCATCGCTGAAGCATTGCGTGGCATGGACGTCAGCAATCAAGCTGCAATCGACCGCGCGCTCGAAGATGCGGACGGCACGCGCAATCTCTCGCGCTTGGGCGGCAATGCCATCGTCGCTGTATCGCTTGCTGCGCTTCACGCGTCTGCGGCGTCTGCGGGTGTGCCGCTCTGGCGCTATCTGTCCGGCGGCAAGCCGGTGCGCATTCCGTTGCCCGAGATTCAAATCTTCGGCGGCGGCGCACATGCGGGCCGCCGCACCGATATTCAGGATTTCATGGTGATGATGCCGGGTGCCGATACGGTGCGGCATGCGCTGGAAATCACCGGTGACGTCTACCGCGCCGCCGGAAAATTGATGGCCGACGACAATCTTCTCGCCGGCACGGCAGACGAGGGCGGCTGGTGGCCGAACTTCTCGTCGAACGAACAGGCGCTGGAAAAACTCACGCTGTCGATCGAGCGGGCGGGGTACAAGCCTGGCCACGATGTCTTTATCTCTCTCGATATCGCATCGAGCGAATTCCACATCGACGGTGCCTACCGCATGGGTCTCGACGGCAGTGCCCTCGACACCCACGCGATGGTCTCGCTGATGAAGTTGTGGTGCGATCGCTATCCGGTTATCTCCATCGAAGATCCCGTCGGCCAGACCGATTTTGCCGGGATGGTCGAAGCAACGGCCGCGTTGAAGACCGGCGCTCAAGTGGTTGGCGACGATTTTCTCGTGACCGATGCCACGCGGGTGAAGGATGCGGCAGCGGCCGGTGCCTGCACGACGGCGCTGATCAAGGTGAACCAGGTGGGTACCGTCAGCCGCGCCAAAGCGGCACTTGATGCCGCGAAGGCGGCGGGGTGGGGTTCCATCGTCTCGGCACGCTCCGGCGAGACGGAAGACATCAGCATCGCGCACCTCGCCACCGGCTGGGATGCGGGGCAGATCAAAGTCGGCTCTTTCGCGCGCTCGGAGCGCATGGCGAAGTGGAACGAACTCCTGCGGATCGAGGAAGAGCTCGGTGCCGATGCCCGTTTCGCTGGGTGGGATGCTTTCCCGAAAGGGATCAAGCGTTGAAGGTCGTCCTGCACTATCGCGCCAGCGACGGCTTCCGCGCACAACTCGACGCGGCACGACCGGCGGACATGCAGCTTGTCATCGTCGATGAAGCCGACGACGCCGCCTTTGCACGCGAAATGGCGGATGCCCACGCGCTTCTGCATGTGCTGCGTCCGGTAACGGCCGCCGACATCGAGAATGCTCGCGCCCTGCGCCTGATCCAGAAGATCGGTGTTGGCGTGAACACCATCGATCTCGAATCCGCCAAGAAGCACAACGTTGCCGTCTGCAACATGCCAGGCACCAACAGCCAGGCAGTCGCCGAGATGACGTTGATGCTGATGCTCTCGACATTGCGGCGCGTGTCGTTTTTCGATCCGCTGACACGGGCGGGCAACGGCTGGACGCCGGATCTCGCACAGCTCGATCAGGTGGGCGAGATCGCGTGCCGCACCGTCGGCCTCATCGGCGTCGGCGAAATCCCCAAGCGCCTCGTGCCGGTCCTCGCCGCACTCGGCGCCAAGGTCCTCGTCACGGCGCGCAACCCGCGCGCCGTCGATGGCGCGGAATACGTCCCGCTCGACGATCTGATCGCGCGCGCCGACATCATCTCGCTGCATTGTCCGCTTACGCCAGAAACCACAGGTCTGATTTCGCGCGAACGTCTTGCTCAAATGAAACGCGGCAGCATCCTCGTCAACACGGCGCGCGGCGGCTTGGTCGATGAGGCTGCGTTGATTGATGCGCTGAAGTCCGGCCATCTCGCCGCCGCCGGTCTCGATGTCTTCGCGCAGGAGCCGACCGCGAAAGACAATCCGCTGTTCGCGCTTTCCAATGTCGTGCTGATGCCGCACATCGCTTGGCTCACGCCGGAGACGCTGCAGCGCAGTCTCGTCATCGGTTTCGAAAACTGCCGCCGGGCCATGTCCGGCGAGCCTTTGCTGCATAGAGTTGTTTGATGTCGCGCCAGATCATCCTTGTCCCTGGTCAGCTCTGCAACGAGCGCATCTGGCAGCATCAGGTCCCAGTGCTCTCGCGCCTCGGTGATGTGATCATCGCGACCCAGCAGAAGCACGACACTATCGGCGCAATGGCGCAGTCGATCCTCGACGGTGCTACGGACCGCTTCAATCTCGTCACTCACGCGATGGGCGGCTTCGTCGCCTTCGAAATTCTCCGCCGCGCGCCGGAGCGTGTTGCGAAGATCGTGCTGATCTCGACTCTCGCGCCCGCCGACACGCCGCAGCAAACCGTGCGCCGCGAGGGCTACCTCCGCCTTGTCGAAGAAGGAAAGTTCGACGGCATCATCGAAGAGCGTATCCCGATCCTCGTCCATCCCGATCGCACCAGCGACACCGCGCTGGTTGCCACGCTGCGCACCATGGCGGCGGAGACCGGCCCCGATGCGTTCCTCAATCAGCAGCGCGCGATCATGACGCGCGCTGACAGCGTCGCATCACTCGGCGCGATCGCATGCCCAAGCCTGATCATATTCGGACGCCAGGACGGCATCACCAACATGAATCATCAAAACCAGATGCTGGCCGGCATCCCGGGCGCGCTCCTCGAAATCATCGAGGACTGCGGCCACATGGTGCCGCTTGAGCGGCCGGAGCCGCTCAACGCGCTGCTGGAAACCTTCCTGACTGCTTAGCGGCTCAGCTCGTCCCGCACGATTTTCGCGCCATCGGCCATCGCCTTCAGCTTGCCGAACGCAGTTTCGCGCGAGAGATACTTCATGCCGCAATCCGGCGCGATGATCAGGCGCTCGGCCGCAACATGGGGTAGGGCGGCCCGAATGCGTCCCGCCACAACCTCAGGCGTCTCGACGGCAGGATCGTTGAGGTCGATCACGCCCAGCATGATCGTCTTGCTTGGCATATTGCGCAGCACCGCAAGGTCGATCTTCGGCTGTGCCGCTTCGACCGACACGATGTTTACCGCGCAATCCTCAAGCTCTTCCAGAAACGAATAGTCCTTCGGCTTCGACGCCCCGCGATGCACATGCGCATAGCCGAAGCAGATATGCAGCGCTGTCTTCCCCTTCGCACCTTCCAGTGCGCGGTTGATCGCTTTCACCGCATAAGACTTCGCCTGCTCGTGCCGCGCCTGCAGATACGGCTCGTCGAGTTGCACGATGTCGACACCGGCTGCAAAGAGATCGTGCATCTCCGCGTTCACCGCGTCGGCATAATCCATCGCGAGCGCTTCATCCGTCGCGTAGTGATCGTTCTGCGCCTGCTGTGTCATCGTGAACGGGCCTGGGATCGTGATCTTCAGCGGCCGGTCGGTGGCACGCCGCAGCAGCGCCACGTCCTGCGCCTCGATCGGCGACAGCCGCCGAATCGGCCCCGCCACGCGCGGCACCGGATTCGGCGCGCCGGTGCGATCCATCGCGACACCCGGCTTGTCGACATCGATCCCGCTCAGCGCGTTGGCCAGGCGGTTAGAATAGCTCTCGCGCCGCATCTCGCCATCGCCGATGATGTCGATGCCCGCCCGCTCCTGATCGTGGATCGCCACGATCGTCGCGTCATCCTGCGCATCGGCCAGCAGCGCCTCCGGCACCCGCCACAGCTCTTTCGCCCGTACCCGCGGCGGCAAACGATCCTTTAGTTTGGCACGATCGATGAGCCATTCCGGCTGGGGATAGCTGCCGACGATGGTGGTGGGCAAAAGCGGGAGTTGCTTCAAAGAAAATATCCTGAATACTTAGCATTCTACGCATTGATAGAAGGGCGGCGGCTGGCGGTCAACGATGGGGAATTGCGAAATCCGGCCTCACAACCTATCCCTGGTAGGCTGCCCACTGCACAGGTTCCCGGTGACCCGCCGTAACATCGCTTCCAGCGCCAAAACCTTCGAAAATCCCATCAATAGCGTGGGCTACCTCACGCGAATCACATTCCGGTCCTTTTCCCGCACGCTGGAGCGGCTCACTCTGCCGCACGGCGTCACCGCCGGTCAGTGGCGATTCCTGCGCGTCCTCTGGCAGGAGGAAGGGCTGACCCAACGTGAACTCTCACGCCGGGTCGGCATGCGGGAGCCGACCACCGTCACCGCTCTCGCGGGTATGGAGAAAGCGGGACTCGTCCGTCGCAAGCAAAGCACGGAGGATCGGCGCAAGGCGCATGTCTTCCTGACGCCCAAGGCGCGTCGCCTGCGTGACAAGCTGATGCCGCTGGTCGCGCATGTGAACACCGTCGCGGCTACCGGTATTTCCGCCGACGACATGGCGACGCTGAAGCGTGTCCTTCTGAAGATGAGCGAGAACCTCGCAGCCGACGAAATGGCGTATCTTGCCAACCGGGCTAATGGCGACGGAATGCCCGTCGGTGACGAACAACCATAACAACACCACGGGAGTGAAATACGATGAGCAGTCCGGCACACGATGTTGAAACACGGTTTGTTGGATTGCCGTCACCAACCGCACGCCGCGCGGGTGCTGGCGGGCATCCGTGTCAGGGTTTGTACTGGACACCGAAGGGCAAGCCGAAGCCGCGCGTTGCAGTCATCGCCAACCACTACAATGTCGATTTCGCCGAGCACTACATCGCGCCGTATTTCGCCGCCCGCGGCATCGGCTTCCTCGGTTGGAACACGCGTTACCGCGGTGCCGAGGATCAGTTCATCCTCGAACATGGCCTCGTCGATATCTCTGTCGGTGTGAAGTGGCTGCGCGAAGTCGCCGGTGCCGAGGTTGTCGTCCTTGTCGGCAATTCCGGTGGTGGGTCCCTGATGGCCGCATATCAGGCCGAGGCGCAGGTCTCGACTCTGGCGGCGACTGCGGAGGGCGCGCTGAAAGACGCCTTGCTCGCAGCACCGAAAGCCGATCTCTACATCTCGCTGAACGCCCATCCGGGCCGGCCGGAGGTTCTTACAGCTTACCTCGATGCATCGGTGACCGATGAGACCGACCCGGTCGCAACCGACCAGTCGCTCAATCCGTTCAACCCCGACAACGGTCCACCGTTCTCGGCCGACTTCATCGCCAAATATCGCGCCGGTCAGCGCGCTCGCAATCAACGCATCACCGACTACTGCAAGACCGAACTGGCACGTCTCAATGCGGTCGGCATTCCGGATCGCATCTTCCCGCTGTTTCGCATGTGGGCCGATCTGCGTTTCCTCGATCCTGCGATCGACCCGTCCGATCGTCCATGCCCCGCCTGCTATCCCGGCAATCCGGCTGTTGCCAATCGTAGTCCGCTCGGTCTGGGGCGTGCGAACACGCTGCGTTCATGGCTCTCGATGTGGAGCCTTGAGACCTCGAAATGCCGCGGCGACGTCCAGCTCGGCAAAATCCATCTGCCCGCACTTGTGGTGCAGAGCACTGCCGACACTGGCGTGTTCCTCAGCGACGCGCATCAGATATTCAATGCGTTGCCGGAGGGCGACAAGACGCTCGAATTCCTGCCGGGGGCGCACTACTTCGAAGACTCGACCGCCCATCGCGATCGCGTCGCCGATCTTATGACGGCATGGATCGAAAAGCGCAGCTGACGTTCAGGCGTTGAACGCGAGCTTCAGTCCCGGTCTCGGCCAGCGGCCCTTAGAGTTTGCCGCTGGTCGAACCGGTAATCCACACGTCGCGCATATCCGCGCCGCCGAAGCACAGATTCGTCACCGCCAACTCCGGCAGCGCGACGTGCTCCGTCGATCCATCCGGATCGAAGATCGTGACGCCGCCATTGAGGATCGTGCCGACGCAAACTTTGCCGCCGGCCTCGACTTTCAAACTGTCGAGCAGTTGATGGCCGGGCAGGGTGGCGATCACGCGTCCTGGCGCCCACGGCACCGGCGGTGTTTTCGCAACGCCCGGCGCTTCAATGTCGAGCGCCCACAGACGGCCCGTCGTCGTATCGGCCCAGTAGAGCGACGAACCATCTGGCGAGAGACCGACGCCGTTTGGCGCAGACAACTCAGCGCGGGCCAGCGTGATCTTCGAGCCGTCCGCACGTGCATAGTGCAGCGCACCGTGCTCGCGATATTCCGGCGTTGACTTGCCGTGATCGGAGAACCAGAACCCGCCCGTGCTGTCGAACACCAGATCGTTCGGGCCCTTGAGCGGTTTGCCGTCGCAGGAGGCGTACAGCGTCGTGAGTTCGCCGGTCTTCAGATCGAGCCGTTGAATACGTCCGCCGATGTAGTCGTGCGGCTTGTGGCCCGGAATGAACGTGCCGGCAGCCTCATACCATTCGAAGCCGCCATTGTTGCAGATGTAGAGCGCGCCATCGGGGCCGATGGCGAGACCGTTCGGTCCACCACCGGTGCGCGCCAGGATCGTCTTGCTTCCGTCCGTCCCGATACGCGTGACGGTTTGGCGCCGGATCTCGACGACCAGAACCGATCCGTCGGCCATTGCGACCGGGCCTTCGGGAAACTGCAGATCCTCTGCGACGACTTCGAAGTCCATGGCCTCAGGCGCCTTTGCGGAAGTTCGCGACGGCAGCGGAGTCGAAGTACTCGTCGAGGCGCGTGATGCGGCCATCCTTCACGAGGCAGACGAGGCACGCGTCGAGCTGAACCTTCTCGCCATCCTTGCGCACGCCGGTCAGGCGATGCTGCTGCACGAAGCCACCGGGGAACGCGTAGGTGCGGCGGTTCTCGTAACGGCGATCGCTGATGCGGCTGATGAAACCGGTAAGCGTGGTGACGTTGTCGTCGACGGTCTGAACCAGATCGTCGGTGTTGTGCCAGATCCCGACATCCGGCGAATACACTTCGCGCAGGATGTTGACGTTCCCTTGCTCGATGCCGTCAAAAAATCTTTTCGCGAGCGACAAAATATCTTTTTCGCTGTCCATCGTGTGTTTCCTTCCGTTTGTTTTCTTGCGCCGGACGTTATTGCCGGTCATCCAACGAGTCTAGAAAAAGCGATCATCATCGCGCGCGTGAAAAAGCCGGCACGCTGTTGTGCGCACCGGCTTCATCACTGCTGATGCAATGCGCTACTTCTTGTCGGCCCATGCTTGGCCGGCCCAATCGGACGTCAGTTGTCCACCTTGTGGCACCGGCACTTCGCGAATGCGCTCCGGCACGTCGTCGAATTCCAGACGCATCGCTTTGCACAGAACGGCGTGCAGATTGTAGCCCATCACATGATAGCCGAGTTCCAGAATATCCTGATCTGACATGAGTTTATGCAACGCCTCGAATGTCTCGTCGGGCACGCGGCCGCGCTCCAGAATGAGGCAATCCGTATATGCCAGAACCGCGCGCTCCAGCGCGGTGTAGACATCGGATACCTGCCAGCTCGGGATCGCGGCGATCTTCTCTTCGCTCAATCCGTTGCGCCGTCCGGCTTTGCAGTGCTGCGAGAACACAAACTGGCTGCCGACGGTGAAGCCGGTGCGCAGCAGCGCGATCTCGCGAATTTGCGGATCGAGTTTGCTTACCGCCGTGTCATTGAACATGCCGAACATGCCGAATTGCTGCGTCGCATGATCGAAAATCGCCGGAACCAGCGCGAAAACCGTCCACCAGTTGCCGGGAGTTCCGGTTGCGGTGCCGGGTTCGGTGACGGGATCGCGTCCCGAAAACAGTTTCTCGTAATAGCGCCTTGCATTTTCGTGCGCTTCGGCGAGCGGCACTTCCTTCAAACGCGGCATGTTTCTCTCCCGTGATGGTTGACGTGAAAATTGCTTAGAGTTCTATATAGTCCCGGATCGCAAAAAGACGCCAAGTGTTTTGGCGGCGACGAACGAGGAGGTTCAGCGATGACCCAGGTAGAGAACAAGGTCTTCAACATTCGTGGCATCAACCACCTTGCACTCGTCTGCAAGGACATGGCGCGCACCGTCGACTTCTACACGAACGTCCTCGGCATGCCGTTGATCAAGACGCTCGATCTGCCGGGCGGCCGTGGTCAACACTTCTTCTTCGACATCGGAAACGGCGACGCGCTCGCCTTCTTCTGGTTCCCCGACGCGCCGGAAGCGCAGCCGGGTGTCGCTTCGGCGAAGAACCTCCCGATGCAAGGCCCGATCACTTCGGCGCATGGTTCGATGAACCACGTCGCATTCGGCGTCCCGGCGGAACAGATCGACGAGTATCACGACAAGCTCGTCGCCCGCGGCGTGCAGGTCACCAAGATCATGAATCACGACGAGTCCGAGCGTCAGATCACGCTCGACGTGGTAACGCCGTCCACCTTCGTGCGCTCGATCTACTTCTTCGATCCCGATGGCATCTGCTTGGAGTTCGCGGCTTGGACGCGCGATCTCAACCCGGCCTATGACGTCTCACACGCCCCGGTCGGCGCGGACGGCAAAAAGCGCGAGAAGATTCTCGAACCTGCTGAATAACTGAAGAGAAAGCGGCCGAGGTTAAGCACCGAACGCTTCGGCCGCATCTTCACTGGCAAGTTCGTGCTTCAGCCAGTCCCGGAATGTCGCCGCTTCTTTCGACAGCGGCGCATTCGGCGCCGATAGCAGCCAGTACGCATTGCGGCTCTTCACCCGAAGCGGGAAGGGCGCGATCAGCGAACCGCTCTTCAGATAATCTTCGACCAGCGGCAGTCGCCCCATCGCCACGCCGATGCCTTGGGTCGCGGCCGTGATCGACATCTGGATCGTGTCGAACTTCGGCCCACGGTTCGGGTCGATGTCGCAGTCCGCCAGCCCCTGCGCCTTCGCTGCCGCCAGCCATTCCGGCCAACCTTCCGCGCGCCGCGAAACATGCATCAGCGTGTGCCGCGAAAGATCGCGCGGCGACTGCAAAGGTACCGGTCCCTTCAGCAGATCCGGCGCGCAAACGGGGAACATGTCCTCGTGCACCAGTTTCTCAACCTTCGCGTCCGGCCAACCGTGCTCCGAGATTCCGACCCGGATCGCGAAATCGACCCCTAGTCCCGCCAGATCGGGCGGCCGCGCGGGATCCCCCACTGAGGTAATCTCGACCTCGATCTTCGGATTGGCGGCAAAGAAGCGCGCAAGGCGCGGGACGAGCCAGCAGCTCGCAAAGCTTGGCAGGCTGTGAACCCGCACAATCTTCGCCCTGCTGCTCCCTATCTTGGTTGCGCTCTCGGCCAATCGGTCGAATGCGTCGGATACATTGTGGAAAAACTCGGTACCGGTCGGCGTGAGAATCAGTCCGCGTCCGGTGCGCGTAAACAGCTCAGCCCCGACGTACTCTTCGAGCAATCGAATTTGATGACTGATCGCCGCGGGCGTGACGTTGAGTTCCTGCGCGGCCAGCCGGACATTGCCAGCTCGGCCAACGGCTTCGAAAACCCGTAATGCTGTCAGCGGCGGCAGGCGTCTCACGGGCCCCAAAGCCCATGTTTTCCGCCATGCACGGCCTCAATCCGTCGCAAAAGCAAACCTCCCCGAGCGGGAGGTATCCAGCCTCCCAACCTCCCGACACTACCCCCATTTTCGACAAATTCAATTTGAAGCGGAGGCAAATATTTCAGCCATTGTGGCCTGACAGCGACACGCTCTAGCTTCATGCTCGGCGCACAGAAAGTTCGATATCGAAGTATTTTCCATAGATATCGAATGATCTAGTGTGCCCGACAAGCCGCGTCGAACGGCTGCGATAAATTGTTTGAGGAAAAGCCAAGGGGGCAGGAATGCGTTTGAAGAATACTCTTCTGTGCGGCGTTGCGATCTGCTTCGCGATGCCGGCGGTCAGCGCCTATGCGCAGACGGCCGATGAGCGGCACGATACGATTGAAACCGTCACGGTTACGGCCCGTAAGCGCGAGGAGTCGGCTCAAAAGACTCCTGTCGCGGTGACCGCGCTGAATAGCGATCTGCTGGACAAGCTGTTCGTCCACGACCTGGGCGACCTAAACCATCAGGCCCCGAACTTCACGATCGAAGGCGTCGGTGCAATCCACCGCAATGCGGCGGTGATCTACTCGCGCGGCGTCGGTTACGGCGGCGTCGACATGGGCCAGGACCCGGCGGTCGGCGTCTCGGTCAACGGCGTCTTCTCCTCGCGTAACATCGGCATGATGTCGAACATGAACGACGTCGATCATGTCGAAATCCTGCGCGGCCCGCAGGGCACGCTGTTCGGTAAGAACACCGTCGGCGGCGTTATCAACATCACGACCAAGAAGCCGGGCGACGAATACCAGCTCAACGCGATGGTGCGTGGTGGCAATCTTGGCCGCATCGATGCGTTCGCCGCGGTCGATCTGCCGCTCGCGGATGATTTCCAGGTGCGCCTGTCGCTCCAGAGCCAGTATTCGCACGGTGCGTTCCGCAACGCGAACACGAACCAGGCGACTTTGGTGCCGTTGTTCGCACCCTACACCACCAACAAAGCGCTCCCGACATGGCTTGGCGGCGACAACATCAAGACTGGCCGCGCCACATTCGTCTTCACGCCATCGACATCATTCGATGCCGATCTGGTCATGACGTATATGAAGGACCGCAGCCCGTCGGTTGGCGGTCAGAACGGCTCGACGCCCGCGCGGATCATTCCTGCCGCGATACCAATTCCGGTTCCCGCCAACGGCTTGTACTTCAGTCACCCGGGCTTTGATTATCGCACGCCTGGGCTGGCTTATCCTTTCGGTCCAAATGATGCGTACACTGTGTATCGCAACTTCCCCAGCGGCGATTTCCAGGACACGTTCAACGGCTCCTTGAATATGCGCTATCACTTCGATGGATTTGATCTCGTTTCGGTGACGGGTTTCATTCACGACAACAACCTGTCCTACAGCGACTACGACAATACAGAGCTGAATTTCTTCCAGTCGACGTTCGCGCTGCACAGCCGGCAGACGACGGAAGAACTTCGGCTGCAATCGACTGGCGACGGTCCGCTCAAGTGGCAGTTCGGCGGACTGTTCTCGGGACGCACATGGGACGGCGTGCAGCAGTTCTATTCGTTGTTCAAATTCCTTGACAGCAATATCGACTACGCCAAGCAGACCGATACGGCGCTCGCTGGGTTTGGGCAGGCTGACTATTCTGTTACGGACGATCTGACCTTGACGGCCGGCGTCCGGTACACATCCGAAGCCAAGAACCTGATCCGTACCCCGTCTCACAATCCAGCGACGCCTACTGCATCGGTGGGTGGGCAAAAGGTCTGGTCCAACCTGTCGTATTATTTGGGCGCTAACTATCAGTTCGACGAAGATAAGATGGCCTACGCCAGCTTCTCGACAGGCTTTGTGGCAGGCGGCTTCAATACCCGCCTTGATGACCCGAAGCTCATTCCAATCCCCTACGATCCGGAGAAGGTGCAAGCGCTCGAAGTTGGGTTCAAAACAGACTGGCTTGACCACCGCGTTCGCGCAAACGTCGCACTGTTTTCCAACCAGTATTCGCACCTGCAGATCGGCGCCTTTGTTCCGGGAAGCACTGCTTTCGCGCAGACAATCGTGAACGACGCATACGAACGCGCGAACGGCGTCGAGTTCGAAGGCACAGTTATTCCGGTGGACCGACTGACACTGTCGGCCTCTGTTGGCTATCTGGACGCCCACTACACGAGCTTCTTCGCAGACGTGTTTGGTATTGTCGGTTATCAATTCCCGCAGGACTTCACGTTCCTGAAGGTTGCGCGCGCGCCCAAGTGGACCGGACATTTCGATGCGAGCTACATCATCGACATGGGCGAAGGCATCGGCACGTTCACGCCTGATGTCTCGCTTGCTTATGAATCCGCCCACTTCACGGATCTGCAGAATAATCCGGTTGGTTTCCAGAAGGCCTACAGCATGTGGAACGCCAGCCTGACCTACAACAGTCCGGACGATCACTGGAGTGTGTCGGCCTGGGGCAAGAACCTGAATGACGTCAAACGCCGCCTTTCCGGCTTTGATAGCTCTGGCTTCTTCACCCAGCTCTACTTCGACCAGCCGCGCACGTACGGTATCGACGTGACGATCAAAACCGGGCTGTAATTGAACGGGCGGCAGGCGTTCGAGACTGTCGGACGCCTGCCTGTTCTCAGAAGGGGTTCTTGAACCAGCGGGGCCGTGTGCTCCGGAAGGAGAAGCCATGCCTGCGAACGAACCGATGCAGTATAGCGGTGTGAACCATGTGGCGCTCGTCGCGCGCGATATGGCGGAGACTGTCGCCTTCTACACCGAAGTCCTGGAGATGCCGCTGGTGAAGACCATCGATCTCCCGAACGGCCGCGGTCAGCACTTCTTCTTCGACTGCGGCGCCAACAGCTGCATCGCGTTCTTCTGGTTCCCGAACGCACCGGCTGTCGCCCCCGGCATCGCGTCGATGCATCCCGACTATGCGACCAAGGGCACGGCCACCGCGCATGCCTCGATGAACCATCTGGCGATCAACATCCCGCTCGAGAAGTTCGACGAGTATGCCGAACGTCTTCGCAGCCGCGGCATCGAAGTGCGCGTCCTGAACCACGGCGACGGCCCCGATCACGCAACGCCGAACATCACGCCGAACACGTGGATTCGCTCGATGTATTTCCGCGATCCGAACGGCATTCACATGGAACTGGCCGCGCTCACCCGTGCCTATCACGCGGGCGATGTGGCGCACGATCCGGTTGATGCTAACGGTAAGCGCGTGAGCCGGAACGTCCGCGAACCGGCGTTGCAGGACTGATCCTAAAACACCGGCGATGACACTTATTTCTCCCACCTCAGGCGAAGATGCAGGTGCGCCGGACGCGCCGCCTGTATCGCCCAGCGCACCCAATGAAGGCTACGCTTGGTATGTGGTCGGCGCGCTCGCGCTGATCAACATGGTCTCCTACATCGAGCGGCAGATCCCGACCCTGCTGTTCGCGCCGATCAAGGCGGACTTCCATCTTTCGGACACGCAGGTCAGCCTCCTCGCCGGCTTCGCCTTCGTGCTGTTCTACGTCGGTTTTGGGCTCGTCATCGGCCGTCTTGCCGATCGATCCAATCGCAAGCGTATCATCGCCATTGGCGCCGTGCTCTGGAGCCTCGCGACGATGGCGTGTGGTCTGACACGCAGCTTCGCGCAGCTCTTTGTCGCCCGCACCGTGGTGGGCGTCGGCGAAGCGACGCTTGGCCCGTCGGCAACGTCCATCATTTCCGACTACTTCACGCCAGGTCGCATCGCCCGAGCACTCAGCGTCTACACAGGTGCCCAGTATCTCGGCGCTGGCTTCGCCCTCGTCGTCGGTGGTCTCGCCATCCAAGTGGTGAGCTCGATGCCGCCGCCGCATCTACCGTTCTTCGGCGAGATCGCCCCCTGGCAGACGACATTCGTCGCCGTCGGCCTGATCGGTTCGCTCGTCCTCATTCCGCTCATCTTCGTGAAAGAACCGGTGCGTCGCGGCCTCTCGCCCGATACACCGGCCGGCAAGAGCGTGAGCTTCGGCGAACTCTTCGCCTTCATGAACACCAACCGCCGTACTTTTTTCGCGCACTTCGCGGCATTCGCGATCAGCTCGACGCTCGGCTTCGGCACGGTCGCCTGGATGCCCAGCTATTTCATTCGCGTCCATCATTGGGCGGCGCATGATATCGGTTACGTCTATGGCCTGATGCTCGCATTGCTCGGTGCGGCCGGTGTCGTAGCCGGTGCGCGGTTCGCGGAATGGATAGCAGCCCGCGGCTACACAGACGCCTACCTCCGCGCCCCGATGATCTCGATGGCGATCACGGTGATCCCGGCATCGCTCGCGCCTCTGATGCCGACGGCTGAGCTGGCACTCGCGGTCCTTTTCGTCTCGACCTTTCTCAGCAGCTTCCCGGTCGCGGTGACGATTGCGGCGCTGCAGGTCGTCACCCCGAACCAGATGCGCGGGCAGGTGATGGCGCTGTTCGGCTTCATCGCAAACCTGCTCGGCGTTGGCCTCGGCCCGACCTTTGTCGCGTTGATCACCGATCACGTGTTCCACAATGAGATGATGGTCGGCTATTCGATCACCACGGCAACGCTGATCATCACGCCGATCACCGTGCTCTTGCTGTGGACGGGTCTGCGCCCGTACCGCGAAAGCCTCGTCCGCGCCAAAGTGTGGACTGAGACGCGTCCGGGAGCCTGACCATGCCGCGCATCAAACCGCTTTCGCGCAAAGACGCGCCGCCGGAAATCGTACAGCGCTACGACGAGATTTTCGGCGAAGGCCGCGATCCTGTCGCCGAACCCGGCACCGCCACCGGCACGCCCGGCGATTGGTGGAGCACCTGGGGTAAGGTGCCCGGTATCCTCAGCGCCTTCTCCGCCTACAGCTATCGTAATGCGCCGCTCGACCCCGCCTTGCGCGAACTCGCCATCATCCGAACCGGCTATGCGCGCCAAAGCCGCTTCGTCTTTTCGCAGCACTGCAAGGTCGGCCGCCGCAATGGTCTCTCTGACGAGAAGATCGCGGCGATCCCGTACTGGACCGTTGCCGACGTCTTCACGCCGCTGGAACGCGCCGTGCTCGCCTATGTCGACGGCCAGATCCTCGAAGGCGGCCGTGTCCACGACAAGGTGTTCGATATCCTCAAGGCGCATCTCAGCGACGAGGAAATCCTGATCGTCACCTATCTCGTCAATGCCTACGCCCTGCACGCCACATCGACCCGCGCCCTGCGCCTCGAATACGACAACGTACCGGAGCGCGTGACTGAAATCCCTGCACCGGAGGCACCCGGCGTGCAGGACTGGCTCACTCCCGCGAAGGACTGAGCCGCCAATGATCGCAACCGCCAAAGACTGTTGAGTAGCGCACCGATGAAGGCCCTCGAAGGCATCACTGTTTTGGATCTGACCCACATGCTCTCGGGTCCGTACGGCACCATGCTGATGGCCGACATGGGCGCGCGCACGATCAAGATCGAGCCGCCGGGAAAAGGCGAGGGTACGCGCCGCTTGCTGGAGAACGCACCGGCGCACTCGCGCGAAGGCATGGGCGCCTACTTCCTCACGCTCTGCCGCAACAAGGAAAGCGTCGCGCTCGACCTGAAATCG
>DATAHD010000201.1:0-7455 GCA_036263395.1 Rhizomicrobium sp.
AGCCACTCGGGCACCCCTCCGCACCTTATGCCAGTACGGCATCGTTGCAGTATCTGGCCGCGGAGCGCGGGTTTTGGTCAATTTGCCCGGGGGTGTCAATGTTGCAGTGAGGAGCCGGCGCGGACGCGTTGTCCGGGGGCCTGCGACCGCTATAAGGGCGTCATGCCGCGCAACGACAAAAGCTTCCGACCGAACCGTTCCAATGACCGCCGCCCCGATCCGCGGCCGGAAAAGCGGACCTTGCACAAGCCGCAGGGCGAGAAGCCGACCGGGCTTTGGATATACGGGAACCACGCGGTGCGGGCGGCCCTCACCAATCCCAAGCGGCATGTGAAGAAGGTTGTGCTGACGGAGCGCGCGGCGGAGGAGATCGGCAAGACGCTGCTCGCCAAGGTGCGGCACGAGATTGTCGATATGGATGCGGTGTCCAAGCTGCTGCCGCCGGGATCGGTGCATCAGGGCGCGGCGATGAACTGCGAGCCCCTGCCCCGGCGCGAGTTGCGCGACGTGCTGCCGGAGAGCGGCGGGAAGCGGCGCATTGTGCTGGTGCTCGACCAGATCACCGATCCACACAATGCGGGCGCGATCCTACGCTCGGCAGCGGCGTTCGGTGTGGCGGCAGTCGTCGTACAGGACCGGCACGCGCCGCCCGAGTCGGGCGTGCTGGCGAAGGCCGCTTCGGGCGCGTTGGACAGCGTGCCGTATATCGAGGTCGTGAACATCTCGCGTGTGTTGGATGAGCTTGCGGAGCTGGGCTTCTGGCGCATTGCACTGGCGGGCGACGGCGAGCAGACGCTGCGCGAAGCGGTGCCGGAGACGGGCGACGTGGCGCTGATCCTGGGTTCGGAAGGCTCTGGCATCCGGCGGCTGGTGCGCGAGCATTGCGACACCGGGGCGTACATTCCGATTGCGCGCGCGATGGAGAGCCTCAACGTCTCGAATGCGGCGGCGGTCGCCCTATATGAATTGAACAGACGCTGAGTGGGAACCCCAAGGCCGGTGAGTCATTATCACTGGCGATTGGGAGACGAGGAATAGTCCATGCGGTCGTGTTTGCTCTGGCTGGTCGGCGTGCCGATTCCGATTATCATTCTGCTCTGGCTGATCACGGGTCACGCGTAAGCCGCGTCCGATCAGGCTAAAAAGATTTCAGGCGCTGTGGGTGACCGCAGCGCCTGTTTTGTTTTGTACGGAATGCGTTGGCTAGAACAACGCCGCGACGACGTTGTCGCCACCGTAGTTCTCGATGAAGACGAGAACCTTGTAGCCGTTGTCGAAGACGATCTTGCCGTTCTTGTCGTGGAGCAGGAGGCCGCTGTTGTCCATCGACGCGGTGCGCTTATCGTAGGCGAACTTCGGTGCGAGGCCTTTGTACTGCGACTTGATCAGGTTGAAGAGCACACGGGCGTTTTCCGGTGCGAGACGAACGCAGCCGGCGCTGGCGCGTTCACCCAGAAGATTGATATCGTTGCCCGACGCGGCGTGGATCGCGAGGCCCGTCTGGTAGCCGTTCTGCTCCCAGTTGAAGAACATCGCGTAGGGCATCGGCTGGTTCCACTGACCGGAGTGGTAGCGGACATAGGTGCGCTTGGGATCGATCTGGTAGTAGCCCTGCGGCGTGAAGCTGCTCTGCTTCTTGCCGTGAACGTCGAGCTCCATCGCCTCGCGGCCGGTCGAGACTGGCCAGTTGTAGAGAAGATCGAGATCGCCGCCGCCGGTCTTGCTGAAGACGTACATGCGCTGCGACCAGGAGCCGGTGTTGGCTTTGCTCACGTAGAGAAAGAGATCGAAGTTCTGCTTCAGCTCGTCGGTGAGGCTCGACTTCAGACGTTCGGCGACGCGGACCAGCTCACCGGGGCTCGGACCGGCGCGGCTGGCCATCGGGCGGACGTCGGGTTCGGGCGCTTGCTGCGGGAGCAGAACCGGACGGCGGTTGGCGGCCACGACTCTTGCATTGGGCGCCGGGTCGTTGTCGTTGTCCGCGATCGTCGGGCGCATCGGCTGGGCTTCGGCGACAGCAGCAGGCGGCACAGGCTTTGGCTTGGCTTCGGCGGCGGGCGGCGGAGCAACGGGCTCGTTCTCGGCCATGTCGACGGTCGGCTGCGACTGCTGCAGATCGTCCTGTTGGGCGATATTGGTGTCGGCGGTCAGCGGTTCGGCGTCACGCTCCGGCGCGGGGGGCGGCGCGGGCTCTGCTTTGGCGACCTGCTGCGGCTTGTCTTTCCGGGCGACCTGGACCGGGGACGAGAACTGGTTGCTCGCCCATTGGTAAATGTCGTGCCCCTTGTCAGAGGCATAGTCCATCGCGGGGGCCAGCGTTTCGCGGGCGGTGCGGGACCAATCGGGATGCTCGGCCAGCAGCGCCATCGCCACAAAAACCGTGGCGACTGTCAGGTAGACAGCACTGAGTTGCCGCAGGATCCGAGCCATCAGCCCCCCTCAGGGCAGATATAGTCAGCCGTTGCCCCACTGTCCCATTTCGGCGCAGCGGTTCGTTAACACAATTGCGCATGAGCGGCTTTGGTTGCAACCGCGGGCGCGAAATTCGGGTGATCGGATCGCATAAATAAGGCGGGAATCGCGCGTCACCACACGTCCCGCCCCGGTTTGTCGCTACGCAGCAGGCCATCCGGCGAGGTTTCTGCCTCACCAATAAGCACGTTCGCTTGCACCACCTCGGTCCTTGTGCCCTCCCCGCTCCGACGGTTTGGCACCGGGATGCACGCGAGCTTGCATCCGGCCCTGTCTGGTCTCGCGGTGTAGCTACATCAACATGAGGCGATTCCTTTTCATCGACGTATTTATGAAGAACATAAATAGGAATTTCAAGCGGAATATATATATTATCTATTATACCAGAACAAATATTATCAAGATATTGAATTCGTTATGAAAATCGGCTCGAGCCGAGCCGAGCGGATTATCCTGGGTCCCCTTTCCTCCCGGGCCGCGCAGCGCGGCCAGTCGCGGGGGATGACAATTGAGGGGTGGTGAGCGCGCGGGAGGATCTTCAACAGCGAACCTGTTGAGAACTTCATGTTGCGGGCGGCAGAGGCACACGCCGGCGCATAAATCATAGGGGCGCTCACTTATAAGCGCGGTGGGCACGGAAGGTACGAGGGCTGGGATGTTCACGGGATTTGGGTATTCGACGATCGGGCTGATCGCGATCGGCGCGCTGCTGCTGTTCTTCATCATCTGCGCGATAGCGTTTCGCACCGTGGTTTCGACGAACTATGTCCATATCGTGCAGCGCTCGCGGAAGACGACGAGCTATGGCCGCGCCGGCGAGAAGGGAAACACCTATTACAGCTGGCCGAGCTGGGTGCCGATCATCGGCGTGCGCGCGTGACGACGCTGCCGGTCTCGGTGTTTCAGCAGACGCTGATCGACTATGACGGTTGGAAGTTTCACCGACGGCACCGGGGTCGAGCACGGCTTTATGCGCACGTCGAACGGCGTGATAACGCCATTCGATATTCCGAAGGCGAGCACGACGACGGCCTTCGACATCAACATGAGCAATGTGATCGTCGGCACCTACACCGACGCGAACGGCGCCGTTCACGGCTTCATTCGCAAACCTTGAAGCGCCTCAGCGTTCGACGCGTGCGAGGTCGGCTTTCAAGTGCTTCGTGGCGCGCCAGTAACAGAAGGCGCCGATGAGGCCAGTGACGATGCCGGTCATCAGGGCGTAGCGCAGCGCATCAGGGCCGAAGGTGGGTTTCAGCGCATCGGCGATGATGCCGACAACGAGCGGGCCGAAGCTTAGGCCGAGGATGTTCAGCACGAAGAGCAGAATCGCGATGGCTTGCGCGCGCATGCGCAGCGGCACGAGGCCCTGTGTCAGTGCGTAGGCGGGACCGACGTAAGATGCGCCGGTGAGCGATGGGCCAGCGGCGGCCATCAGCACGACGGCTGTGCCAGCGCCGACGGTGAAGACCGCGCCCCACGGCAGATGCACCGAAACCGTTGCCGGCAGGATACTGAGGATGAGCGCGTTACCCTCGGCCGGTGTGAGAAAATAGATCGGCGCGAAGCAGACCGAGATGAAGGTCGCGACGATGGGGATGTAGAGACTGGCGCGGATATCGCGGGCGCCGAAGCGATCGGCGAAGACGCCCGACAGATAGGTGCCGATGGCGCCGAACACGCCGGTGAGGAGCGCGAGGAAGAAGCCGATCTCCGACGGGGTGAGATGGTGGCTGGTGGCGAGGAACAGCGGCACGAACGCGATGCCGGCGTAACCGCCGAAGGAGGAGAACGAGGTGCCGATCGCCATCCAGCGGAAGGACTTCTGGCTCCAGAGATATTTCGCGACGGTGTAGATGCTGGGCGTAAGCTTGGGGTCTTTCAGCTTCTCGACCTGACCGCGCTGTGGCTCGCGCACCGTGAAAAGGACGAGCAACGCGACGAAGAGACCGGGGATGCCTGCGGCGAGGAAGGCGTTGCGCCAGCCGTAGTGCTCCATCACCCAGCCGCCGCTGAAGAACGCGACGAGCAGGCCGATGTTGAGACCGGCGGAATAGAACGCGAGTGCGCTGGCGCGTTTCTCCGGCGGATAGAGGTCGGCGAGCATGGAGTTGATGGCGGGGCCGGTGCCCGCCTCGCCGATGCCGGTGCCAAAGCGCGCGAAGCCGAGCTGCCAGAAGTTCATGGCGCGGCCGCAGAGCACCGTCATCAGGCTGAACACGGTGAGCGCGACGGCGACGATGTTCCGCCGGTTCATGCGGTCGGCGAGCATGGCGAGCGGGATGCCGAGCGTCGCGTAAATCACCGCGAAGGCCGGACCGGCGAGGACACCGATCTCTGCATTGGTGAGGCCGAAGTCGGCTTTGATGCCGGGAACCAGGATGCCGAATATCTGACGGTCGAGATAATTGATGACGTAGACGAGCGTCATCACCACAAGGATGTAGGTGCGGTAGCCGTTGGAGATCGGCGTGTGGGCGCCCTCGCCCACCAGAACGGCGCCATCCGGCTGCGCGGCTTCAGCCGCTTCCGCTGCGGTGACTTCGTTGCTCAAACCCGGGGTCCCGATTGTTCTGTTGCGGCAAGCCTAACAGGCTTGCCGCCGAAACAATCGCCCCTAGGTCGCGACTTCCTGTTGCATGCCCGCCTGCGGCATCCTGGCCTTTTCGAGGTCGGATTTCAGGTGACGGCTGGCAAACCAGTACATTGCGGCGGAGATGATCCAGGTGATGCCGGTCGCCAGCAGCGACCAGCGCAGCGAGTCGACGCCAAAGGTTGGCGTCAGCGCGTCGCTGAACATGCCGACCAGCAATGGGCCGAGGCCGAAACCGATGATGTTGAGGATGAAGAGAAGGAACGCCGCCGCCTGGGCCCGCATGCGCAGCGGCACGAGGCTCTGCACCATCGCATAGGCGGGCGCGATGTAAGCGGCGCCGATGGCGGTGGGGAAGATACCGGCGAACAGCACGAGCGGCAGGTTCGACGAGAGGTAGTAGATCGGGAAGAACGGCACCGCGATGACGATGGCGAGTGCGATGACGTTCATATTCCAGCGCACATCGCGCGCCCCAAGCTTATCGGCGAGGACACCGGAGAAATATGTGCCGAGACCGCCGACGACGCCGAACAACACGGCGAGCGCGAGGCCGACTTCGGATGGCGTGAGGTGATGGTTGCGCGCGAGGAAGACCGGGATGAACGCGGCGCCCGCGTAACCGCCGAAAGCGCTGAGCGCGCAGCCCGCCGCCATGAAGCGGAACGACGGGATGGCGAAGAGATAGCGGATCGTCTCCGAGATCGGCGGCGTGACACCGCTGTCGGCGAGACGCTCGACCTGGCCGCGCTTCGGCTCCGGCACGGTGAAGAGGATGAGCAGCGTGAGCAGCAGGCCCGGTGCACCGGCGCAGAGGAACGCGACGCGCCAGCCATAATGCTGATCGACCCAGCCGCCGCCATAGGACGAGAGCAGCAGGCCGATGTTGAGGCCCATCGCATAGAAGGAAAGCGCGCTGGCGCGTTCTTTCGGCTCGTAGAGATCGGAGATGATGGAATTCACGGGCGGCGATGTGCCGGCCTCGCCGATGCCGGTGCCGAGACGCGCGAGCACGAGCGTGACGAAGTTGGTCGAGAGGCCGGAGAACACCGTCATGGTGCTGAACAGCGCCATCGACGCGGCGATGATGTTGCGGCGATTGACGCGATCGGCGAGCCAGGCGAGCGGGATGCCGAGCGTCGCATAGAAAAGTGCGAAGGCCGTGCCGGAGAGCAGGCCGAGCGCAGCGTCGCTGAGATGGAATTCCGCCTTGATCGCCGGGAGCAGGATGTTGAGCACCGTGCGGTCGATGTAGTTCACCACATAGACCAGCATCAGCATGAACAGGATGTAGCGGCGCGAGACGCCGCCGACGCGCGTTGCCGCAGACACAGTTGTTTCGTTGCTCAAATCCGGCGCCCCTGATTTTCGTATTGTTGGTATGGACCGTAGCAGAAGACGCAGCGGTCGCTAGTACCTCTCACTTTCCCCAGCGTCGTCATCACCGGGTGACCCGGAGCGAAGCGCAGGGCATCCCGGTGATCCATTGCCTCAATGTGTGACGAGCGAGGCTTGGTCTTGACCAGTTGAGGCAATGGATGGCCGGCACGCCCTACGCTGCGCTCCGGGTCGACCGGCCATGACGACGTTTGGGTAGGTTATTTCTTCTGCCCGTAGCGTTCGCCTTTGCGGCCCTTCACGGCGAGGTCGACGGTGAGGAGGCGGCGTTCGCCTCCGCCGACGCGCATGCCGTCGTTGCCGAGCAGGTAGATCATCGCCTGATAGTCGCCGAGCGAGTCTTCGAGCGCATTGGTGAAGCCCTGCGCATCCTGCGCCTTGTTCATCTGGATCTTGGCGAAGCGGAGCGCGTCGGGCGAGTTCTCGGCGACGCGGTGGGCGTAGGCGTAGGCCTCGCGCTCGATGTCGGCGGGATCGTAGACGTGGTTCACGAAGCCGTAGTCGGCGGCTTCCTTTGCGCTGATGAAGCGGCTTTCGAAGCAGAGTTCTTTGGCGCGGCGGATGCCGATGTCCCACGGGATCGACATGTACTCGACGAAGCCAGCGAGGAACTGGGCGTTGGAGGCGGCGAAGACGACATCGCAGCAGGCGGCCGTCATCCAGCCGGCGTAGATGCAGTAGCCTTCGACAAGCGCGACGGTGGGCTTGGGGAAATTGCGCCAGCGCAGGTGGACGTCGAGATTGTATTTCTTGAATTGATCGTAGGTCTCGATGCCGGGCTGCGCGCCGAGGGCTTTGCGGTACTCGATGCCTTCCGGCGTGCCGAGGTCGTGGCCGGAGGAGAAGTTTCCACCGGCGCCGCGCAGCACGACGACGCGGACTTCGCGATCCTTCCCCGCGATGTCGAACGCGGCGTCGATCTCATCGAGCAGGCGATAGCCGAGCGCGTTCTTGTACGCCGGCCGGTTCATCGTGATCGTCGCGACGTGGTT
>DATAHD010000202.1:0-9558 GCA_036263395.1 Rhizomicrobium sp.
CCAACGCCGACACCATTAAGTTCGATCTGTGGTTCACCCCGGCGGCTCTCGACGCCGAAATCGTCGGCGGCAAAATGACGAACGGGCACTTCGACAAGCATTTGGCGGATGCCGTCGACGCCGCGCATCTGGCGCCTTTACACGCCGTTCTGTTCATGCCGGACCCTGGCGGCAATGCGGCGTCGCACCAGATGTATCTTGTGGTCGATGCGAACGGCGTTGCAGGATACCAGGCGGGCGAAGATCTCGTCATCGGGCTTGGGCGCGCGACGAACATGGACCATTTCTCAATAGCAAATTTCGATGGTGCTGTTTCCCATGGCTGACGAATTGACCGGCTCCTGCTTCTGCGGCGAGGTGCAATACACCCTGGCCGATAGGCCGATGTGGACGCAGTGCTGTCACTGCACCGATTGCCAGAAGCAGACCGGCTCTGCCTTCGCGATCAACGCGATGATCGAGGCGTCGAACGTCACCGTCACCAAAGGCGAACCCGCGGTCCTCACCCTGCCGACCGACAGCGGCCGCCCGCACGATGTCTATCACTGCGCGAAATGCCAGAGCGCGCTGTGGAGCGACTACGGCCGCCGCGGCTACCTCTACTTCCTGCGCGTCGCCACGCTGGACGGCGACCACGGCATCGTGCCCGATGCGCACATCTTCACCAAGTCGAAGGTCGCCTGGGTCCGCCTCCCCGAAGACGTCCGCGCCTTCGAGGTCTACTACGACATGAAAAAGGAATGGCCGGCCGCCAGCCTTGCTCGCCGCGAGGCGATGATCGCCGCCGCGAAGGCGAAATAGGCTCGCCTTCGCAGCCGCGCTCAACTCACGTGAAGTTGTGCACGCTGAGGCTCGCCAGGTTCGCGCCGTGCTCCAGCGCGATCACATAATCCGCGCCGGCCTGATAGCCCGCTGTCCCGTTGGCATCGACGATCAGGAATGTGTCGCCCGCATACTTGCCGCTGCTCGCGGTGAACAGCACCGCGTCATGCGCTTGCAGCTGTCCCGCGCCCACCGCGCTCGCAAGGTCCGCATTGAAGTTCGCGCCGGTGCGCAACTGGCCCGTCGTCACAGCGGCATCGACGGCGTTGACCGCGACGTTGAAATCGAACGTGTCCTCGGCCGCGTTAAAAGCAAGAACGGTATCGAACCCTTCGCTCGTCGAATCCAGCACATGCGTATAGACGAACGTATCGTCGTCGGCGCCGCCCTTGAGAATGTCGGCGCTCTTGCCGCCGAACAGCACATCGTCGCCGCCGCCGCCTTTCAGCACGTCATTGCCCGCGCCGCCGATCAGGTGCTCGTCGCCATCGCCGCCTTTCAGGATGTCGTTGCCGCCCAGCCCGTTCACATCGCCGCTCACGCTGCCCTGCTGGCCGTTGTAGATGTCGTTGCCGGCGTCGAACGTCACCGTCCCGTCAATGGTGCCGCGGTTGATGATCGTCTCCGTACCCGTGCCGTTGATCGCGCCGCTGATATGGCCGTTGTTGTTCAGCTGCGCGACGCCGTTGCCCATCTTCACGATGCCGTAGAGAAAGCCGTCGTTGGTGATGAAGCCGCCGCCCGCACCCATATCGACCGAAACCGTGCCCATGATCGTGCCGGAGTTGTTCAGCGTGTTGTAACCGGCGCTGTTGTTGAAATAGACGCCTTCGCCGCCGGAGATCGTGCCGCTGTTGTTGACGGTGTTGTTGTTGTCGAGGAAATACACGCCGTCATAGGAGTTCGACGTCGCCGAGATCGTGCCGCTGTTGGTCAGCGTGTTGCCGCCGTTCGTCTCGTGGATCGCATTGTTCACCTGCGAGACGATCGTTCCGTGATTGACGATGGTGTTGCCGCCGGTCGATACGAGTCCATTGGCATAGCCGCTGATCGTGCCGTTGTTCAGCAGGAAGCTGTTTGCCCCCATCGAGATCGCGGCGCCCTGCACCGACATGATCTGTCCGTTGTTCGCGATATAATTGAAGCCCGCGCCATTGAGATGAATGGCGTCGCCCATACCCGTCACGCTGCCCTGCGTGCCGACATTGATGTTGTTTCCGCCGGCGCTGCCGAAGATGTAGATGCCGTTCGAGCCGAACAGCGATCCATCCACGCCGATAGCGACGTGATCGCCGGTGGAGAACACGCCGTTCCATCCGGTTGTCGTCGTCACGCTGACGCCGACGGTGACTTCCAGCGTGTCGTTCGTCGCCAGCGTGATCGCGTTCGCGCCGCTGGCGTGAATATCGGTGCTCTGCACATAGTTGGCGGCCATGACGATCCTTCCTCGATCGTGCGCAAGCGCGGGACGCGCGCTTCGCAAAAGCATTTCGCGGGAGAAGATAGGTGCATGATCGCGCGCCGAGTAGCGCAGCAAAAGTTCCACTGCATTCTAACAGTTGCGTGAAGCTCCTGCCAGAAGATGCTGATATTGCTGCATATTATGCGCGCGCCTGTACGGCTTCGCGAAAACGCCCGATCACAGGAAAAGCATTAAATCGCACTTACCAAGCAGGGCGCTACGCGACATGCTTGGTATGGAACGACATCGCTTCGTGTGCGTGCGAGCTTTGCACGGACATCGAAAGCAGGCCGGCGTTAGCGCTCAGCCCTTTTCGCGGCTGCAAAAGCGAAGTGGATGGGCAATCCAAAGAACCAGGTGATGATAAAGATCGCCTGCCACGTGAGAAAGGCGTGGTACTCGGCCGCTGTGTGCGGATGACCTGTCTTTCCGCAGAACCCATGTCCGCACGGGCGAAGCGGCGCATCGATGTAGAACACCAGCCCATACACGAACACGGCCAGCATCGCACCGAATACGAAAACGCGAAAAGCAATTAGCCCTTTCGACATCGGCTCGCCCGATTATTCCGCCTGGAATGTTACGCCCGCGTGCGCATGCAACCGATCGATCAACTTCTGCCCCATTGCCGCGCCCGGCACCCAGATGCCGCCCGGCACATCGGCGCAGTCCTGCACAAGGCAGATGCCCGCTTCGGCCAGGATCTTCGACGTCGAGCCGTAACCCGGATCCATGTCGCCCTTCACACTCGCCTGCACCTTGCGTCCGTCCTTGTCGATGCCGATGAACACGACATCGTAGAAGCCGCGCTCGCGTTCTTCCTTCGACGGCCCTTCGCCCGGCTTCGGCGCGGACGCACCGGTCGGCATTTCGAAATCGCGCGAGCCCGGCTGCACCATCACCATCTCGTCGTATTGGAAGTCGCGGCCATACGGAAAGCCTTGCAGCATGTTGGAGCGGTGCACGTTCTTCGTGTTGATCGCCGCCATCATGAACGGCGCCACATCGCTGCCGACATCCGCGTCGTGTACCTTCTCGTTCCCGTTCGGTTGCTCCGGCCCCGTGAAGCCCGGTGTCAGCGCGAATGGCGACACCATCAGCGCGATAAGAGAAGGATCTTTCTGGATCGCCGCCATCGTCGCCGCACCGCTCGCCGCCGTGCCGCCGGAAAGCCCGCCATCCATCCCGCGCACGCGCCCCTTCACGCGCGCCACGGTGTGCCCGAGCTTCTCCTTGGCCAGCTTCTCGACAAAGAACACGCCCAGTTCGAACGGAATGGAGTCGAAACCGCAGGAGAAGCAGATGCGCGCACCGCTCTTCTTTGCTGCTTCCTCATGCTTGCCGATCATCGCCGCCATCCAGTTCGGCTCGCCGGTGAGGTCGAGATAGTCGGTGCCCGTCTCGGCGCACACCGCGACCAACTCATTGCCATACAGCTGATACGGCCCCACTGTCGTGACGATCGCCTTCGCCCGTGCGCACATCGCCTTCAGCGACGCCACATCCGATCCATCGGCCACGATCAGCGCGATGTCTTTCGGTACGCCCATCTCGTCACGTACCTCGGCCAGCTTCGCCGCCGAGCGTCCGGCCATCGCCCATTTGACGGACTTGCCGACGCCGTATGTCTTGTTGAGATACTCCGCCACTAGGCGTCCGGTGAAACCGGTCGCGCCATAGACGACGATATCGAATTCCGCATTGCCCTTCATGGTCCAGCCCTGTGTTCGTTTTCCGGGCCGGACCTTAGCATTGGGACACCGGGTGCGCGCCAGCCGTCTTCGGTCAGTTATTTGGGGACGCGTATCTCCACGCCCAGCGATGCGCCGCTCTCTTGTCCGGAGCGTTGCACCGCGCTCACCGCATAGCGCTTCAATGTCCCCGGCGCGGCGTGCTTGTCGGTGAAATGCATCTGCTGGGTTTCGCCGATCAGCACTTCATCGAGTGGACCGCGCAGCCAATAGACGCGATAGGCCGCCACTGCCGGATCGTATCCCGGTTTGCGCACCGACGGCGGCGGTACGGGCGCTCGCCAGTGGATGACGGGCGCGCCGTTGGCCAGTTCGATCCGCACAGCGACCGGTGGCGGCGGCGCCATGCTGTAATATTCGTCAGCGCTGATCCCGCCTTGCGCTCCATGCGCGGGCCCGAAGGCGAGGGCGACGATTGTCAGCACGACGATGTATCCGGATCCCTTGCGCACCTGGTTTAGCGTGCTCCGTCAGGCTTAAGCATCTTCCCACTCTCTTGTTTGCACGATGCATGGGCATCGCGTCGCAAAGCAAAAGGGGGCCTTTCGGCCCCCTTTCTTTCGTTTCCTTACTTGATGTTGTGCATCTTCTTGTAGGTCTCGAAGTTCAGCTCCACGAGCGCGTTGGGCCGCAGCGGTATCTTCTTCTGTTTCGCACCACCGCTCGCGCCGACATCGCCGCCGTCGTAGATGATGTTGTCCCATTCCACGAACCGGCCGCGCAGGGTCGAACCCGCACTATCCCCGTTGATGTCGACTGCAACCGTGCCGGCGTCGATCGTCGCATTCTGGTTCCAGTCGATGTTCTTGTTGGCTCCCGTGGTCTTCTGATAGCGCGTGCCGCTGCTGTTCCAACGCACGCCGTACGAGACGATCGAGCTGTCGTCGCCGCCTACGACGTCCAGACCGGCTTTCTCGCTCAATGAGAACTCGTTGAGGTCTTTGAGGTCCTGCCGGTCATAATCGAGCAGCGCTTTGCCGTCCTTCAGCAGCCAGTCCATCTGGTTGAGATAGCTCATGATGCTGAGGTGGTTCGGTTTGTAGTTCACGTCGTCGATGCCGCCGTGATGCAGGCCGAGATTGTGTCCCAGCTCGTGCATGATGGTGCCGGCGCGCTGCTTGAACGTACCCGGATTGCTTGACCATCCACCGAGCGTTTCGACGAAGTCGCTCGCCGGGATGCCGCGCGAGATGCCGCTGCTCGTTCCACCGCCATACATATGGCCGTTCAGCATGCGGTGATAGATCTTGCGCTCGGCAACCGACACCAGCGGATTCATGATGGTGTCGAAATCGACGAAGTCGACGTCGATGTTATCGACGTGCGGCACCGCCACCAGCTTCTTCCAGTGCATCGTGATGCCGGTGAGGCCGTCCGGATTGCTGACCGGCGCGTTTGCGAAGGCCTGCGTGACGGCGTCCAGAACATCGGTGCCCGGCTGATGCGACTTGGACTCGCCGCTGCCCTTCGCCATCCAGGCGTAGGCGATGTAGATGTCCTTGTGCAGTTTGTTGGCGCCCGGCAGCGTCACGTCGACTTTGCCGTCGCCGTCGTAGTCGAGGCCGGTTTCTTCCCAGCTGTCGAGCAGTCCGTCGCCGTCCGTGTCCTTGTTCACTTCCGCATCGGCGCTGAGATCGAACCATGCGAAGTAGATGTTGTCGTTGCCCGACGGGTTCGAGGTATCGACGCGAATGACCGTGTCCGTCTTTTTGATGAACGGCAGCAGGTTGTAATACTCGTCATCGGCCAGCGGTCCGCCGCTGATCGAGAACGGGTCGGCCGGATTGTTGCGCTTGTCGCCGGCGCCACCGGTGGTGATCAGCGCACCGTCCACGCCGTCGAGCGGAATGCCGTCGTCCTGACCGCCGGCTTCGGTCGAAATGCGCTGACCGTTCACGGTGATGAGGCTGTACTGCCAGCTATCCACGGATGCTTGCGTCGGCTGATAGCCGAACGAGATGCCCAGCCCCATGTCGGCGCGCGCGCCATCGCGCTTCGGATTGATCGGATTGGCGAGCGAGAGTTCGAAGCGATCGCCGGCCGTTTGCTGTGCACCGAACATCAGCGCGACCGTGTGCTTGTCCGCCATGCTCGGGACTTTGAACACCACGACGAGCGTCTCGCCGTCGATGTTGTTCGTCGAACCTTCGACGAGCGTGAAGGTGAGCTTGCCAGGCGCAGCCGGATTGACCTTGTCGGCCACGATGCCGGTGACGTCGCCCAGCACGTTGTTCATGAAGCTCGGCGTGCCGTTCATGGTGTTGAAGGCAGACGAGAACCAGCTCACGGCCTGGCCGTTCAGCGTGATCCCGCCGTTCGGGATCACATACTGATTGATCGACGCCGCCATCAGATACGCCTTCTCGACCACCGCATCAGCCGTGGGTTTGAGAACTGTGATCTTGTGGCTGGCGCCGTTGCTGCCCGCCGCATCGACCGACAGCTGATACTTGCCGTACTTGCTGTAGAAGACCTTCAGCCCCGATGCTTCGATCGGGCCTTTTGCCGGGGCACCCGGCCGGGACGCGGTGACACCCTGGCCCGGAATCTTCCGCGCCGAGTCGGACGGCGAACTCAGCCAAACCGTGCCGGCGACAACGCCCGCGAGCCCGAGCGCCAGGCTCGCAACGATCTTCTTCATGGGACCCCTCACTGATGATGAACTAACTGTAACATTTCATCAGGAAGTGGGGGAGTCGGCTACAAGATTGCGCAGCTGCAATGTGACCCCGATCACGCAGGCGGCAGCCCGGTCGCTTTTTCAGCACAGTGGCTTTTGGGTTACGAGGGGAAAAATATAACCATATCAGTGTCTTAGACTTGCTTGCACGCTCAACCAGTCACATTGCTTCCTATAGGTAAGTTGACAGCGAACAATTTAGGCACCCATCTAGGGAACATAGTAATCCTCGGCGCGTTTGGATGAGCGCCTAGCACACAAAGGGGGAAGGCATGAACTTGCGTAAATTCGCTCTCTCGAGCGCCGCTCTAGCCGCAGTGCTCGCACTGCCGGCCGCAGCATCCGCCGGCACTGGCTGGTATCTCGGCCTCGGCGCCGGGTACGCCCACATGGAGCCGGTGCACGTCACGATTCCGGGACCGCTCTCGACCGATGCGCGCCAGCGGGACTCGCTGCTCGTCGTCGGTGCCATTGGCCACAAGTGGGAAAACGGCATTCGTCTCGAATTCGAATACGGCTGGGACCAGCACAAGCAGGGTTCGATCCCGCCTGTTCCGGGCGTGATCGGCGGTCACAACCGCCTGTCGTCTTATATGCTCGATCTCGCCTATGACTGGGACGTTGCGGACGGCATTCAGTTCACCACCGGCGTCGGCGCCGGTCTCGGCGCGTTCCGCGCACGCGCCACGGACTCGCTCCTGCCGCCGGGCACATTCCTGGTCAACGACGAGCACAGCGGTCTGATGTTCCAGGGCATCTTGGGCCTCAACTTCAACCTGGCCGACAATCTCGATCTCTTCACTGACTATCGCTATCGCTTCGCCAACAACGGCAACGACTATCACTCGGATGTTCCGGGTTTCGATCCGGTCCGCATCCATCGTGAGTCGGAGCATGTCGGCATGATCGGCATCCGGTGGTACCTGGAGAGCGCGCCGCCGCCGCCGCCTCCGCCGCCACCCCCGCCGCCGCCGCCCCCGCCGCCGCCACCCCCGCCGGTGAAGACGTTCATCGTCTTCTTCGACTTCGATAAGTCGAACCTCACCGCCGAAGCGCAGCAGGTCGTCACGCAGGCGGTCTCGACCGCCAAGTCGGCCGGCTGGGTCAAGGTGATGGTCACGGGTCACACCGACACCGTCGGCTCCGACACCTACAACCAGGCTCTGTCCGAGCGCCGCGCCGCGGCCGTGAAGGACGAGATGGTCCGTCAGGGCGTTGCCGACAGCGACATCACCACGCAAGGCAAGAGCTTCCACGATCCGCTGGTCGCCACCGGCCCGGGCGTGCGCGAGCCGCAAAACCGCCGTGCGGTCATCGAGTACTGATCCGCACACGGATCAAACGGAAAGGGCGGCCGCAAGGCCGCCCTTTTTGTTTTTCACCACAAACGCGCTTGTCATCCCGGAAGAGCGGAGCGCAGCGAAGCGATGTCCGGGACCCATTCCTCCGCAAACGCCGACCGCCAGAAGCGTCGGCACAATGGATCCCGGACTTCCGTTGCGCTGCGCTCCACTTCATCCGGGATGACAACCGAATGGGTGGAAAGATAAGAGGGCGCTACAACCCCAAATCCTTCAGCCAATCCCCAAACAGCTCGATCCACCGGTCCACCGGCTGGCCCTGCTGCACCATGCCGAACCCGTGCGTGCCGCGCCGAAACACATGCAGCTCCGCCGGCCGGTCGGCGCTCGACCAGTCGGCATAGAGCCCCTCGACCACGCGGAACAGCAGCCGGTCGTCCTGCGCGATGACGGTGAAGAGCGGCGGCGCATCCGCCGGCACATCGCGCCCCTGCGTCTCGCCGCCATAGATCGGCGCCACGAACGCCATCGGCGCGGCGCGCGGATCCATCGCGACATCGGCGACCAGAAACCCGCCGGCCGAGAATCCCATCATGCCGACCTTCGCCGGATCGATATCGAATTCCTTCGCCCGCGCCCGCACGATCGCCAGCGCCTGCCGCCCATCGTCCGCACACGCCTCGCGCGGCGCACGGATCGCCTCCGCCGGAATGACATCCGACATCGCACGCGGAGCCGTCCGCCCCGGAATATGCGCCGCCAACCGCCCGTTCATCGCCGCCATCTGCGCTTCGAATTCTTTGGGAGATTCCGGCGTCGCCCCCACGCGATACTTCAGGAGGAACGCCGTATAGCCGCGCGCTGCCAGCCATTCGCAGACATCGATCCCCTCATGCTGCCAGGCCAGAATGCGCCACCCGCCACCGGGCGCCACGATCACCCCGACTCCATTGGGTGCCTTCGGCCGAAACACGGTCAGCGTCGGATCGGAGACGTTGCGCAACATCGTCGTCCCAACCGCCAGCCCCGGCGGCCCCTTGTAAGCCACCTCCGCCCCAACCCCCTCAAGCGTCGTAGGCGCCCCCTCCGGCCACAACCGGATCACGTCCGTTGGCAAAGCCGCCATCACAAAACCTCCCGCGTATTTTCTTCTATCCCCCAACTATACCGCCCACCGCATCACAAGCATCAACGGCGTAGTCACCCTCGCCCCCGCGAAGCGGGGGAGAGGGCAGGGTGAGGGGGACCCCACCCACCACACACGCGATGCAAGAGCCCCACACCCCACCAGCCGTCGTCACCCGGTCGCGCGTCTCGCGCGATCCGGGTGACCCATTTTCAACGGCGAAGAAAAGATCGCCCGCTCACCGAACGCGCCAAGCCGCAACCAGCAAACCCGCAAGACCCCCAACCCACGCATCTCAAAAGCAACGCACCACCATCACCGCACCCACCACTGTCATCCCCGGCGAGCGAAGCGAGGGAAGCGACTGTCTTTTTGGTCAAGCGTTTTGCCATGGTGATTTGTCTCTGAGTATGGCG